>UQSL01000069.1 GCA_900543705.1 uncultured Oscillospiraceae bacterium | reverse complement strand
CGCTGTGCCCAAGCTTCCGGTTCCAGCTCAGGGGCCTTGTCCGGTTTGATGACCTTGTATATATTGGATTTGACTTCCTTCGCTTGAGCAGGGACAGAAGCAGTGAGTTTATCCCGCTCTTGTGCAGAACCAGACTCTCTCTCTTTGGGTTCCAGTACGCCGTTGGTCATTGAAAAGATACCGGCTTCCACCCAGTATCGGATGCAGTCGTCCGTATCCGCTATGGAGAGGGAAAGTTCCGATGCAATTGTGTTAGAGTTGACCGGCTGACCTGCATGCCGTAAAATCCACAGCAGGACTTTTAGGCTGCTTTCTCCCGCAAGCTTTAGATGTTTATCCACAATGCTGCATGGGACGGCAAAAACCCCGTTCCATGCGCCAAAATCAATTATAAACTCCATAAATCCTCCCGGAAATGCGTAGTTGTTGTGATTGAAGAAATTTCCGGAACTGGTTGCCTTTGCTTCCTTTTAAGAAGAACACAGCTATCGGCTAAAAACAAAACAGCCACACGAAATCTTACTCTTAAGAGGCAGGAGAGCTGTATTTTCAAGTTCCGGTTTTCTGTTTTTCTATTATAACATAGATTGAGCGAAAAAGTATCATTAATCTAAGCAAATATCGTTCCGGATATGGGGGTTCTTATCCGGGTATGTGTAAAATATGAGACAATATTTTGTTGCCTTTTATCTTGAAACTAAGTGGGTAAATCATGTATAATAAAACATATATTGTGATAAAGAGGTGAAGAAAATGAAAACCGAGCTGCACTGTCATACTACTTTGTCAGATGGTGCGACTGAAATGGAACATCTGTTTCAGTACGCAAAGCTTGGTGGGATCGATAACCTCGCTATTACGGATCATGACACAATTGATGGATATGAACAGGCTCTTGCTTTGGCAGGCAAATATGGAATCCGGCTTGTTCCGGCAGTGGAAATTTCCACATTTGACTACAGCTGTAATCGAAGGGTTCATATGCTCTGCTATTATTACAAAGACAGGGAAGTCTTGAATGAGTTTCTCCAACGGATTCAGGAAAACCGGAAAATTACGGCGGAACGGATGCTGAAAAAAGTATCTGAAGAAATCCCAATTGACATCTCCATGGTAAGAGAATATGCCAAGGACAGTTACTGCGTTTTTAAACAGCATATTATGCGAACGTTGATGGACATGGGCTACACAAGTGAAATGTATGGGACACTGTTTAAACAACTGTTCGATTCCAAAATCGGTACCTGCTATATGCCCCCCACTTTTCCGGATGTCTATGAAACTCTTGAAGTTATCAAGCGTGCGGGTGGACTGGCCGTGATGGCGCATCCATCAGAATACCGCAGTATGGAATTACTGCGCCAGCTCACTGTAAAGGGGCTGCTCGACGGCATTGAACTGTGGCATCCCCGTAATCTGGAAGAGGACAAGGAGGAAATTGCACAGCTTGTTAAAAAATATCATTTAATTGCGACAGGCGGGACAGATTTCCATGGAATGTACAGTTTCAGATGCCACCGGTTGGGTGCTTTTACCACCCCGGATGATATGTTTCATCGCATGGAAGCCCATGCAGTAAGATAAATATTTTGGAGGTAAAAAACATGCAATACACCTATTCGACAAAGGGAACCTGTTCCAGACAAATCAACTTAGAACTTTCTGATGAAGGAATCATTAAAAATGTTGAGTTTATCGGCGGATGCAACGGTAATACTAAAGGTGTCGCCGCACTCTGCATTGGCCGTAAAGCAGACGAGATTATTGAAATTCTCAAGGGCATTAAATGCGGAAGCAAGCCGACTTCCTGCCCGGAACAGCTGGCTTTTGCTCTCAAAGAAGCTCTGGCAAAATAAATTTCTGATTTTAGTTGTTTTTGAAAGGAGGGCAAACCCATGCAATTTTTTCTGCTCGCTGTAATGTGCACCTTTCTCTTTATTGTTTTCCAGTTAGCCCAAGAGAAAAAGCCTCATTCTGCGCTGCTTTTTCTCAGCCTTAAGGATGACAGCGATATTAAGATTGCAGGAGACCGTCCGGCCGCAGATCTTTCCAGCCGGGAAGATACCTCCGCCAATGAGGATTACTTAACAGAAAAAGAAAACGGTAATATTGAACGGGCAAAACTCCTCGGACGAAATCTGGCAAGAATTTTGTCTGCTGATGTAGCGGATGAATGTATGTCCAACATTCATCAGGACAGCGAAGACAGCCGGACAAAGACCCAAGTTCTTCTGTTGTTTGCATTTGCAATTGACCGCGGACTCAATACCCACGTTCCGAATATGACACTGGTCAATACTGCACATACTTCTTTTTTCAACACTCTGCAGGATATTTCACCGGATGTCTATGACCAAATCAGCGATACCGGCGCTTACTCTCTGTATATGCTCTGTGCAAGACGGGAAGGGGAGCATGTCTGCAGAAGTGTTGGAGAATCGTTTGCAAAATTGTGCGGAAAAGAGGACGACGCCGCCCTCTCCAGTACAGGAGAGATGATTTTCAGCATCTTCTTGAATATGGTTAAGGTGGAAGTTGCCAAGACAGGTTTTGTGGCATCTTCAGCCGCATAGGATTAAGAAGAACTATGAAAAAACAGGGGTGCAGTTCATCATTGCCCCCTGTTTTTATTTGTTCCTGATGAAAAGCGATTTATCATCTTCCAGAATACTGCTTCTGAAATTGTTGAATCAAAACTGTACGGATGTAAAGTGTTTAGATATACCAAAATAGTTGCAAGTGAAGTGGTAAGCTAAAATTGGACACGGAGGGAGCAACTTTTGGACACGAAGATGTAAAATGAAGATACATTCCAATACATCTGTACACACAGATGGCCCCGAAGGGAACAGGAGACTTACTAGATGAGCAAAACACCCATCTCCATTAAGTGGAACGTGTCAAGACTGGATAAGAATTGAGAAAAAGCGGGAACAGGCGCAACCCAAGTAGGCGCAGCGTAATACACATCTAGAAAGTTTAGTGAATATTATTGATGGTGGATATCATCTTACTACAATGAGTAATGTCTTTTTGTTCAATTCGCTGATGGTAGAGGGTGATGTTTGCTACCCTACAACGCCTTCGCGATCTCCTATGAATACATCAGCCCGTACATCTTAATGAATGACCATTGGCCGCCGAATCTATGACGGCGCAATCACGCGCTGCCAAGCTGCGGAAGAATATGGAGCCGGAGCTTATAGTTGAAATAGCTAAGTACTATAATTGAAATCTCGTATCCAATTTGTCTTGACTACTGCACTTTTTATAGAAAGAACCCCCGGCTTATCGCCGGGGGTTCTTTCGCTTGTGTGCGAGAGGGACAATTAGTCGCAGCAGCGACAGTCGTTGTTACAGCCGCAGTTGTTGTTACAGCCGCAGTTGTTACCCCATCCGAAGAAGAAGATAAGGATCAGGATAATAATCCAACAACAGCCGTCTCCGCCAAAACCTCTACCACAACAATTCATAATCAGTTGCCTCCTTTAATAAGTGCTTACACAGTATACTATGTGTCTTGGCGGAAACTGGTTACAACACATATCTGTCCTTTTTAAAAAAAGTTTAGTAGTAATTGAAATGATGAGATATTCTATGATATCAGAAGTAATCATGAGATAATTCGTGATAATTGGATAAAACACAGATAAGAAATATATGATTGACTTTAATTGACTTTGACTTTTACTGACTTTATATTATAATTAGAACATAAGGTCAACAAAGGTCAAAGAGAGAGGTGAGGAAACACCATGAAACAAAGTGATTTAATTGCTCAGGTAATTTTGGATTTAATGAATCAGGAAAACGGGACAGCAGAAATCCAGCGCAATGAACTTGCTCAGCGAATGGGGTGTGTCCCGAGTCAGATAAACTATGTACTGACCTCCCGCTTTACCCCGGAACACGGGTATATTATCGAAAGCAGGCGTGGAGGCGGGGGATATATCCGCATCACCCGTGTCAATGTCGACTCACGCAGCCAGTTTATGCATATCATTAACACGATAGGTCAGACGCTTGATTTGCCAAGCGCACGAGCAATGCTGCAAAACCTGTATGACCAAAAAATTATTGATAAACAGGCGGCTCAGCTGATTGCAGCAGCAGTTTCTGACAGCGCACTGAAATTCGTACATACAGGCGTACGGGATATGGTGCGGGCTTCTATTTTTAAACAGATGCTGTTAAAACTGGTCTGACTGTCAAGAATACAGAGGAAAGGATGACATACATGCTCTGTCAACACTGTAAAGCGAAAAATGCAACCACTTATTATACCCAGACGATAAATGGGGAGAAACGGGAGATTGCCCTGTGCGATGATTGCGCAAAACAGTTCTCCGGCAGTTTTGGTTTTTTTGATCCATTCTCTTTTTCGCTGGATAATTTCTTTTCCCAGATACTTTCCCCTCATACGAAAGCTGTAGAGGGCGGCACTGGTACGGCGGATGTTTGTTCCATGTGTGGTTCTACCCTGAGGGAAATTTCTCAAACTGGAAAGGTCGGCTGCCCGGAATGCTATCACAAATTTGCAGATGCATTGATGCCGTCCATCCAGAGGATTCACGGACAGACCCGGCATTCCGGGAAAGTTCCCCGCTCCGCCGGAGCCCATCTGAGACTGCAAAGCCGGCTTACCGAGCTAGAAGGAAAGCTCAAACAGGCTGTCGCAGAGCAGAGATATGAGGAGGCAGCAAAGCTAAGGGACGAAATCAATTCCCTGAAAGAGCAGGTGGAGCGCTGTGAATAAGTGGTATGAGACAAGAGAAAATGACAACGATATCGTCCTGAGCACAAGGGTCAGACTTGCCAGAAACATCAGGGATTTCCCCTTTGTTGCTCACATGACTACGGAGCAGAAGAATAAACTGGTCAACGATACATGGAATGCTGTCAGTCAGGTGAAATTTGGTGAAAACTTGAAGTTCACCAAAATAGAAATGGATACTCTGACGAAAGAACAAGCACTATCCCTGTTGGAGCGTCACCTTGTCAGTCCAGAGTTTACTCAGTGCAAAAAGGGCAGCGCCCTGCTATTATCCGCCGATGAATCCATCTCCATCATGTGTAACGAGGAAGATCATCTGCGCATCCAGGTGTTGAAAAATGGGCTTGACTTTGACAGGGCCTACGTACTTGCAAACCAGATTGACGACCTGCTTGATGAAACGCTTCGTTATGCATTTGATGAACAGCTGGGATTTCTGACCCAATGTCCAACCAATCTCGGTACCGGGCTTCGCGCCTCCGTGATGATGCACCTGCCGATGATTGAACAGAGCGGACTGCTCTCCCGGCTGACAAACTCCCTGTCCAAGATAGGGCTCACCATCCGGGGAACTTATGGAGAAGGCAGTAAGGTGAAAGGCGCTCTGTATCAGGTATCCAACCAGGTGACTCTGGGAATTTCCGAGATGGAGACCATCAGCAAGCTAAAGGAGATCGTGGCTTCTATTGTAAAACAGGAGCAGGAGTTGAGAAATCAAGCGAAACACAATCCTCATTTTATCGATGTGGTTCAGCGTGCCCTTGGTACCCTAAGGTCCGCTTACCTGATTTCCAGTGACGAGGCGATGCAGCTGCTTTCTCATGTGCGGCTGGGAGTTTCTTGCGGTATGATTGATACAGTCAACATCCGCACGTTAAATGAGTTAATCAATGAAATTAGCAGTGCAACGTTAAGCTGCGCGGGACACCGGGAGGCGGAAGAACGCGACCATGCCCGGGCAAGCTTGATCCAGGAAAAACTAAAAATCAGAAAATGGTCCAGTAAGGAGGGACTTTGAAGATGTTTCGATTCAGTGGATTTACAGAGAGGGCAAATGCAGCGCTCAACCTCGGGGTTGAGACTGCAAGCAATCTCGGACACAACTACATTGGTAGTGAGCACATTCTCATTGGCCTGCTCAAAGAGGGAAACGGCGTTGCCGCATCTGTCCTGCAGGCAAAAGGCGTGACTGCAGACGCCATTGAGGAACTTCTGGTGCAGATGGTTGGTAAGGGAATTCCGAGCCGCCTGACTCCCAACGACTTTACCCCGAGGTGCAAACGAATTTTAGAGATGGCTGTGATGGAGGCCAGAAACCTTGGACATAACTACGTTGGGACCGAGCATGTCCTCATGGCGATTCTCAAAGAGGGGGAGAGCTACGCTGTCAAATTCCTGACGGAAGAGGGCGTAAACCCACAGGAAGTCTACACTGAATGCCTGGAGGCCGTAGGTTCTCAGGAACCAGAGACGGGCTATGGTGGGCTGCCGCAGAGCGGTAAAAAGAGCTCTACGAAAAACCTCGACCAGTTTGGACGCGATTTGACCCTTATGGCGAAAAACGGCGAGCTTGACCCTGTCATCGGTAGAGAAAAGGAAATCGAGCGGGTCATCCAGATACTTTCCCGCCGTACCAAAAACAATCCCTGCCTTATCGGTGAGCCAGGCGTCGGTAAAACTGCCATCGCAGAGGGACTTGCTCAGAAAATTATCTCTGGAGAAGTCCCGGAAACTCTTAAAGGTAAACGGATTGTCTCCCTGGATTTGACGAGAATGGTCGCGGGCACTAAATACCGTGGCGACTTTGAAGAGAGAATCAAAAACGCCATTGAGGAAGTGGAAAAAGACAAAAACATTATCCTCTTTATCGACGAAATCCATACCATTATCGGTGCGGGCGCCGCAGAAGGCGCTGTCGATGCGGCAAATATCCTAAAACCGTCCCTCGCGCGCGGTCTGATTCATGTGGTAGGCGCCACCACCCTTGATGAGTATCACAAGCACATTGAAAAGGATGCAGCTCTTGAACGCCGGTTCCAGCCGGTCACAGTCGACGAACCGACGGAAGAAGATGCCATCCTGATACTCAAAGGCCTGCGCGACAAATACGAAGCGCACCATAAGGTGAAAATTACCGATGAGAGTATCGATGCAGCCGTGACGATGTCCTCGAGATATATCACTGACCGGTATCTGCCGGATAAAGCCATCGACCTTATTGATGAGGCTGCTTCCCGTGTACGGATGAAGACCTTTACCGCTCCGCCGGATTTAAAGGAGCTGGAAGATCAACTCAAAGAACTGGCGGTGGAAAAGGAATCCGCAGTCAATGCGCAGGATTTTGAGCGTGCTGCAAAAGTCCGCGATGAAGAAAAAATCCTCAAGGATAAACTCGAGGGGCAAAAGAAGAACTGGGAAAGCCACAACGCTGGAAAAACCGACGAGGTGACCCCGGAGGACATCGCGGAAATCGTCTCCAGCTGGACCGGCGTCCCGGTCAAACAGCTGACGGAGGAGGAAAGCGAACGTCTGCTCAAGATGGAGGACATCATCCATAAGCGCGTGGTCGGCCAGCACGAGGCGGTCTCTGCTGTGTGCCGGGCTATCCGCCGCAGCCGGGTCGGTCTCAAAGACCCGAAACGCCCGATTGGCTCCTTTATCTTCCTCGGGCCGACCGGCGTCGGCAAGACAGAGCTATGTAAAGCTCTGGCAGAGAGCCTGTTTGGGGATGAAAGTGCCATGATTCGTCTCGACATGTCCGAGTACATGGAGAAACATACCGTGTCCCGTCTTGTCGGTTCTCCTCCGGGATATGTGGGTTACGAGGAGGGCGGCCAACTCACCGAAAAAATCAGACGGAAACCCTACTCTGTCGTACTCTTTGATGAAATTGAGAAAGCGCATCCGGATGTCTTCAACATGTTGCTTCAAATCCTTGACGACGGCATTCTGACTGACGGACAGGGCAGACGGGTGGACTTCAAAAATGCAGTCATTATCATGACTTCCAACATTGGGGCCAGAATGATTGCGGAAAAGACCCAAAGCCTTGGCTTCTCCTCCAATGAGGAGGCCGAGACCAGCATCGAGCACATCAAGGATGCTGTGATGGGCGAACTTCGCCGCACCTTCCGTCCGGAATTCCTCAACCGCGTGGATGATATCATCATCTTCAATAAACTTGATAAAGAGGACATCCACAAGATTGCAGGCAATCTGCTGAGTGGCCTTGCCAAGAGAGTGGCTTCTATGGACATCTCTCTTTCCTTTACTGATGAGGCAATCGACAAAATTTCGGAAATCGGCTTTGACCCAACCTATGGCGCGCGTCCGCTTAAGAGGGCAATTCAGACAAAAATAGAAGATAAACTTTCTGAGGAGATGCTCGAAGGCAAGGTAAAAGCAAACCAGACGGTGACCTGTGATTATAAGGACAACAAGTTTGTTTTTGAGGCCGCAGAATAACATATCAATAAACACCAGGCAGTTATGCAAAAGCATAACTGCCTGGTGCTCGTTTATAAGCCCCATCTCGGATGACCTCATATCCCCGTACCAATTCCAGCCGGTTTATTTTGGCAGTGAACAGCCGAAAGACCCTATGAGTGTATGCAAACGCGACAACAAGCTCTTCTGCCATAAAATCATGGGCTATCGTTGTTATGCGGTATCTAGGAATTTGATAAGGGTTGGTATCTTCTGATGCTTTGTAGATGACCTTACAGAAAGTTAGCAGATTTACGTTTTTTGTGTTGGGAAAGCAAATGTTTTCCCTGATAATAGGAAAAAACGACGGCAAAGGTAATCCTTAAGCGTATTGGCCGGATAGTTTTGCAAACCCATGATCTCATCCCTTCACACACAAACCAGTATCAGTATAGCAGAATATTACACTAAGTCTACTTTCATGAATCATTTTGATGCTGGTGCATACTTCCGTTTTTTTATGCAGGATAACAGCAGCCGATTTTCTAAGTCTTAATTGCAGTGTATGGAAAAATCTCACGGAAACCAGTTGTGTCTTTGCGTTTTTATGGTATAATAGTTGCAAAGCAACTATTATATTATATTTTTACGGCCCGCCTACGGCGACGGCCAATTATCCCATTCACGCTTTTTGTTCATGGGATAATAGTTGCACTTAAGAATAACTAATGAATCCGGGCGGTGTGACAGCCGGGTTCCCTCGCTGCGCAGTGGAACAACGGCCGGATCATAACGGAAAATCCCTCCAGCAAAGGAAGGACCGATTTTATAGGTAATCCGCAGGAAAAAGCCTTTCGCTGTATATACGCTGGTTTCTTTGTATATACAAGGTGAACATTATATTTTAATCAATAAGCCATATAGGCAGGAGGTATTACTGTGAACCGCAATGAGATAAAAGAGACAGTAGGCAGTTTGAAAATCTCTGATGAGGTGATTTCCGCAATTGCGGGTTCCGCCGCAAAGGAAATAAAAGGTGTCTACAGTTTGGCACAATGTCCGGTAGATATAAAAAAGGGGTTTTCTTTTAAATCACTCAATAAAGACAGATTTGTTCAGGTTCAGGTAAATGACTCTGTCGCTGTGCTGGATGTCTACTTAATCTTGGAATTTGGCGCGAAGATTCAGGAGGTCAGCGAAGCCGTTCAGAAAAATGTAAAAGCAGCCGTTCAGAACATGGCGAGCATTACTGTTTCAAAGGTGAATGTACACATTGTTTCCGTTCATATGGATGAAACCACTCTGTCAGAGCAGCAGTAAATTACACCCTCCAAGACAGTTGGAGGGTTTCTTTTTGTTGGATCAATTATCAAATAAAGCGAGGTTATGTTATGACAAGAAAAGAGGCACGAGAGCAGGCGTTTGCCCTGCTCTTTGAAAAAACCTTTTCTGACAGCACAATAGAGGAAATCATTGGAAATGCGGTGATTGGCAGGGAACTGGAAGTGGATCCTTATGCGAAACGCCTGGTTCATGCAACCCTTTTCCATCTGGAAGAGATCGACGCGATTGTGGAGCCCAATCTGAGAAAGTGGAGCAAAAGCCGCATCTCCCGTGTTGCCTTGACTTCGCTTCGCTGCGCCGTGTGCGAAATGGTTTATGACAGCGAGATCCCAGTCAGCGTTTCCATTAACGAGGCAGTGGAACTAGCAAAAAAATATTCCACGAAAGAGGATTCTTCTTTTGTCAACGGGGTGCTCAGTTCAGTAGCGAAATCCCTGCCCGCTGAAGCAGCCAAAGGAAAAGAGGAGCAGTAACTATGGCCCGGTTTCTCGGCATCGATACCAGCAATTATACAACCTCTGTCGCAGTGTACAATTCCGACTGCAATCAGATAATCCATAGAAAAAAACTGCTGCCGGTCAAGACGGGAAGCATTGGTCTGAAACAGAGTGACGCCGTCTTTTCACATATCAAACAGTTGCCGGAATTATTTGACTCCTTGATGGAGGAAATCGGGCATGTAAAACTATCCGCAGTC
>UQSL01000068.1 GCA_900543705.1 uncultured Oscillospiraceae bacterium | reverse complement strand
CTTGCTGTCTATTTCATTTTATCTGCCTCTGTAACACATCATTGTACAACCTACACAAAAAGCTTGCACCGACGCTTGACAGAGACAAAATCGTCGTCAACCTCTCCGGACGTGGAGATAAGGACGTTGCAGCGATTGCGAGATACAGAGGGGTGGATATCCATGACTAATAAACTGAGTACAGCATTTACCTCCAAGAAAGCATTGATTCCTTTTGTGACGGCGGAGTATCCCAGTCTGGATATGACCAAGCGGTTGCTGGTTGCAGCGGCAAGAGCCGGCGCGGATGCATTGGAGGTCAGTATCCCGTTTTCAGACCCGGTTGCGGGCGGTATCACGATTCAGCGTGCGGATGAAAGCGCGCTCCAAGCAGGAACTACTATGGACGGCGTGTTTGATATGCTCAGGGAAGTCCGCCGGGAGACGGAGATTCCCCTGCTTGTGATGAGTTACATTAACCCGATTTATGTGTACGGAATCGAGCGTTTCTTTGAGCGCTGTGCCGCATTCGGAGTCGATGTCCTCAGTGTGCCGGATGTCCCTTTTGAGGAAAGGGAACTGCTGGTTCCCTATTGCCGGAAATATGACGTCAAGCTCACATGCATGATTGCCTCCGGAACTCAAGAGCGTATCCATACTCTCGCAAAGGTTGCTCAGGGATTTGTCAGCATTGCACCTGTCCCGAGTACACGGCCGGAGATCATTACCGACCCGAGTAAAATCATTTCCCTCGTGAAAGAGGAGCAGGATATCCCCTGTGTGATCGGCTGTGACGCCGCCTCTCCCGAGGAGCTTCCTCCGTTCCTCCCGCTGCTCGACGGGATCGTTGTGGATACTCAGCTGGTGCAGAAAATTGAGCAGTATGGGGAAGACGGTATTGAACCGTGCTGTGAATACATCCGGAGTATGAAACAGGCTCTTTGCTGACGGACTGACGTTGGCTCAGCTTTCTATCGGGATAATTTTATAACCCCCAATGCCGGCGGAAAGGTTACAACGGCTTAAAATATCGTTGGATTTCATCATTTTAAGCGGGATGAAGCAGGTGAAATCCTCTGCACAATATAGGAATACTAACAAATGCAAACAAACACTTAATTAGTAGAATTTTATTTATAAAGTTACTTGACAAAATAAAGTTATTAGCATATGATAAAACCGGAGAGAAAAGAGGAGGCAGGCCGATGAAGAATCAATACCAGCTGCCCTGCAATGTCGCACAGTCTCTCAATTTGCTGGGGGATAAATGGACGCTTTTGATTTTATATGCAGTCATGCACGGCAACGACACCTACAATCAGCTGCAGCAGGCTTTGCCTGGGATTGCAAGCAATTTGTTGTCGGAACGGCTCAAATCCCTGGAGGAAGACGGCCTGATAAAATCAGAACTGTACCAAGAGCATCCGCCACGTTACCGCTATGGACTAACTGAAGCGGGGGAAGATTTGCACATGGTATTCCACAGCATTATGCTATGGGGAGAAAAACATCTTTCCACCTGCTACAAACGGCTGATTCACACATCATGTGGGCACTCCGTCCGTCTGAAATACTACTGTGAAGAATGCGGCAGGGAAGTGCGGGAGAATGAACTGGACGTAATTGAGGCATAACGAGGAAAAACCTTGGAATGCTAAGAAGGATTTGCGATGGTTGGCCGTAAGGCCTGAAAAAATAGAAAGTACAAGGAAAGAGGTAAATGATTATGGCAGCAATGCACGGCAACAAAGAAAAATTTGAGGAACTTTTGAAAGACAACAAACATGTCCTGGTTGACTTTTTCGCAACCTGGTGCGGACCTTGTAAAATGCTTGCACCAACGATTGATGAAATTGCCGACAGGTACGATGGCAAAGTCCCTGTTCTTAAAATCGACATTGATGAGGAGCAAGAGCTTGCTTTGAAATACGGTGTACAGTCGATTCCAACAGTGATCCTCTTTGATGACGGTGATGTAGCAGAGCAGCTCGTCGGTGTCCGTGATGAGGAGACTTATACTCAGCTACTCGACGACCACCTGGGCGCGTAATCACACAGTACCTGCATAAAAAAGACCTCTGTGCCTTTTTGGTTCGGAGGTCTTTTGCGCTTGTATCCGGCGGTGTTTTCCTGTATAATTGAACAATACGGAGCATGGGGAAGGTCCCATGAAAATATCAGCGTTTGATTCGCCATGCGGCAGCGAAGGTAAACCCGGAATTAGGAGAGAGACGAATGAAAAAAAACACCTTTGTCAACATGTGTGTGACCTTGCTGTTAATGATGCTGTTGGGCTCGGTCATCTGTTTTATCTTTATCAGTTCGCTTGGAGCACTGATGGACGAGTACCTCAGCGCAAAAATTATCTGCCAGGTTGTGGCGCTGCTTTCATATCTGATGCTGCTGTATTCTCCGCTTCGCGAATACGGCGACCGGGATGTCAACCGAGTCAAAATTGGTGTAAAAAAGGAAAATAAGCTTACCGGCCTATTATTCGGTTTGGTACTGATGATTCCCTATGTGATTTCCTTTATACTTCTGGTACTTGGAAAATTGGGTTTCATTGTCGATATGCTCCCTGCTTACAGACTGGTCAACAGCCAGTTTGTCGTGCCGATTTCTATGTGTGTTGGCGGTGCGATGACCCTGCAGGAACTCGGCTGGGGAATGCTCACGGTTATCACTTTGGTGGTTCCTCTTATTATTCCCGCTGCAACGACCCTGTTTTACTATGTGGGGTACAAGCAGGTGTCCTTTATGGATAAAATCATGTATCAAAAGGCAAAGGACAGTAAAAAATAACAGCAGAGATCTTCAAAGCAGCAAACCGGGAATTTGGGAAACTGGTTCAGGACCGGATTCCTGACAGATATCGGCGGTCGCTCGATGGAAAACTTCGGAGGACCGCATTGACGGCGGCAAAGAAGAGCACGTATGGAGGTCCTGGAAGCTTTTTAGCAAGGGGATACTCCAAGCGGGCAATCTTGGTGCTTGAGGCAGAAAAAACATAGGCGTACGCAGGTTTTGACAACAAGATTTTACTTGAGACCGTGGAAGGTTAAACAAACAGAGAATTTTACTGCGGGCAACATAAACGTAGCATCACCCTGCATACTTGTGGTGTAGGGTGATTGTTTATGATAAAGCGTATTGCGCGGCTGCTCTTGGTTTTGCTCGCTGTTTTGATCCCTGTACTCGTCTGTGTGGGGCATATCTCTCGCGTCGGCGACCGTCAAGTGATGGCGCAGCAAACGGTGCGAACCAAAATAATCCTGGATCCCGGCCACGGCGGCATTGACGGCGGGGCGATCGGGGTGGATGGCCTTGTGGAAAAGGATATCAATCTTGATATTGCACTGACGCTCCGTTCCATGCTGGAAACAAGCGGGTTTGAAGTTTTGATGACCAGGGAGACGGATATTTCTATTCACAACCCTTCCGCAAAAACAGTGAAAGAACAGAAAACATCGGATTTGAAAAACCGGCTGAAGATGACAACAGAAAATCCGGATGCCATCTTTATTAGCATCCATCAAAATCAATTCCCTCAGGGAAAATACAAAGGCGCCCAGGTCTTTTACGGTCGCAAAAACGAACAGAGCAAGGTGTTGGCTGAACTGCTCCAAAGCGGGATGGCCGACCAGCTTGACAAAACCAATAAGCGACAGTGCAAAGAAGGCGGAAAGGAGCTCTATCTCCTGTACCAATCGGAAGTGCCGGCAGTACTTGTGGAGTGCGGATTTATCTCTAATCCGGAGGAAGCGTCACTTCTCTCCACACAGGAATATCGAAACAAAGTTGCCTTTTCCATCTACAGTGGCCTGATGCGCTACACTCAAATGGCTGCAGGGTATCAGAATACCGCCCATCTAAACGGGGAAGGGGCTCAGGATGTTTAACGGAAAGGAGAGCACCAAATGGCAGCTTCCAAACAAAAGACTATTTATGTATGCAGTGAATGCGGGTATGAATCGCCCAAATGGTACGGGAAATGCCCGGACTGTGGTGAATGGAACACGCTGATGGAAGAAGTAAGATCTGCGGAGCCGGCTTCCTCCAAGCGCGCTCCGGTGACAGCATCCCAAATGCAGACAGTAAAGCTTGCCAGCATCCAGGATGTGGATACCAGCGAAGAAGAGCGTTATCACACCGGTCTGGCGGAGCTCGACCGCGTTTTGGGCGGCGGGCTTGTCAAGGGTTCCCTTGTACTGCTCGGGGGCGACCCGGGTATCGGAAAATCCACCATGCTGCTGCAGATTTGTCAATATCTCGGGCAGGTGCATTCCATCCTGTATATCTCCGGCGAGGAATCGGTACGCCAAATCAAGCTGCGTGCCGACAGACTTGGAGTCGACTGCGCGAATCTCTATGTAGTGAGTGAGACGGATATTGACGTTATCACTGCGACGATGGAACAGTATCATCCGGATATTGTGATGATCGACTCCATCCAGACAATGAATCTTCACCAGCTCTCCTCTTCGCCGGGAAGCGTCTCCCAGGTCAGGGAGTGTACCTCCCGCCTGCTTTCCGTGGCAAAGAGTCTTGACATCCCGACGATTTTAGTCGGCCATGTCAATAAAGACGGTGCAATTGCGGGCCCGAAAGTCCTTGAGCACATCGTGGACGCAGTGCTCCACTTCGAAGGTGACCGGCAGATGGCTTACCGTATCTTGCGCGCCGTCAAAAACCGGTATGGCTCTACCAATGAAATCGGCGTGTTTGAAATGCAGGATACCGGTTTGCGGGAAGTCGAAAATCCCTCCATGATGCTCCTCGAAGGCAGGCCGACCCATGTTTCCGGCACCTGTGTCGCCTGCGTGATGGAGGGTACGCGCCCCATCCTCGCGGAAGTGCAGGCGCTTGTGACCAAAACAAATTTTGCCGCCCCACGCCGTGTTGCTACGGGCTTCGACTTTAACCGCATGGCATTGCTAGTCGCAGTGCTTGAAAAGCGGCTCGGCTACTATTTTGGGACAAGCGACGTCTATATCAACGTGATTGGCGGACTTCGCATTGATGAGCCGGCGGCGGATTTGTCCGTTGCGCTTTCCCTTGTCTCCGGGCTCAAGAATAAGGCGATTGATGACGGAGTGATCGCGTTCGGCGAACTTGGCCTAGCGGGGGAAATCCGCTCGGTGTCCTCTGCGGAACTTCGCATTGCAGAGGCGGCCAAACTTGGTTTTACGAAATGTATTGTTCCCAAGCAAAGTCTGAAAAGCATCCGCAATCTCAATCGATATCCGATTGAGGTGGTACCGGTTCGCTCGATTTATGAGGCGGTGGCCGCTATTTCAAAGGAGTAGTGCCTGTATCCACGGAATTGCCCTTTATCTCTTCCTTGGATTCAAAGTAGGGACAGCGCAGATTGGCCTGAGAGGAAACTGGCCCTGTGGTGTGCAGAGTACAGTACCCCTCTTTTTGATGCCGGCATGGTTCATCACAGCAAATCAGATTCATCGTTTTCATCCTTTCAAAATACCCCGGAAGAAGAGGTTACCCTTTCTTTTCAACCGGAAATTAGTATGGTTGTCCCTTTCCTCGATTATGTATCAAAGTGCAAAAATCCCGGCGTATAAAAACCCATCCGAGTCAAACAATAGAGTTTGAACCGGGGGTTTTTGTTTTTCTGCGGATGTAAAGGGCGTAGTAAGAACCTCCCGGAAATAAAGCCGGTCCTTCGGCTTTTGATACCTGGAGGGAAACGATGAAACATAAAATTTTACTGTCTGTCTTTGCTCTCGCGGTAATGGGAACCGCCCTTATCCTGCCGAAACAATTTGAACGAAGCCTTCCGGTCGTGACCGTTGTTCAGGCAGGGGAAGTGGAGAAGCAGTCCTATGTCTCTGCGAGCGGGGAACTTGAGGCAAAAAATACTTACAAGCTTTCGGCAGATTTACCGGTTTATCTAAAGTCCCTTTCCGTGCAGGTAGGAGACACTGTAAAAAAGGGGGACACCTTGGCTGTGCTCGATAAGACGACCCTGCTGGCAGAACTCGTTTCCCAGGGAGAGGATAGTGAACAGGCGCTTGGCGAAATCCTCTCTGCGTTTTCCTTTTCCGACCCAAATGCGGCGCTGTCCGCGCTTGGCGGCGGGGAGCTGTCAAATTTGGCACAGAAGTACACAGAAATCCCGGATACGCTAATAGCGCCGGAGGATGGGGTTGTAACCCTGATATCCGCTAAGGAAGGGGAAATTACCGGGATGGGGACTCCGATTATCACGATCTGTTCCGGCTCGGATATTGTCGCAAAAGTGGCAGTATCGGAAACCCAGCTTTCTCAAATCAAAGAGGGACAGCAGGCGGCGATTACTACGACGATAGCGCCCGGTAAGACCTATGAGGGCGTGGTACAGAAAATCTATCCGCAGGGCCGCAAAGTGTACTCCACTTCCTCACAGGAAGTCGTTGTAGATGTGGAAATTGCGATTTCCAACCCGGATGATTCCCTCAAGCCCGGATGCAGCGCCAAAGCCAAAATCACTGTTTCCCAAGGACAGACTGTCTGTGCGGTTCCCTATGATGCGCTGAAGGAGACAGATGGAGAGGAGTGCCTATACCTCTATCAGACGGGAAAAGCCGTCTCTGTACCAGTCAAGACAGGGGACATGGTGGGGGATTTGATTGAAATTACCTCCGGCGTCGAGCAGGGGGAGTTTGTCGTCACCAATCCGGATGCCATATCCACCCAAGCGGCGCTTGTCAAGCTGTCCAAGGAGGAAGCCGATGATTGACCTGATTCGCTGTGCAGTAAAAAACATCTTTCGCCGGCGCTCCAGGGCCTTAATTACTGTGCTGGGAATTGCCATCGGTATGTGCTCGGTGGTGCTGGTCTCCGCAGTGGGCGACGTCGGAAAAAATATGATTGAGCAGGAGCTCAGCGGTTTTGGCGCGGGTTCTTTGACTGTCAGTGTGGATAAGTCGGTGTCAAACCTTGCGATTGGGGACGACCAGGTCCAGACACTCAGTGCAATTGACGGTGTGGAAGAGGTATCTCCCATGGCGGTTGAATACAGCTATGTCTCCTCCGGTGGTACAAACACCAATGCCGTCATTTGGGGAGTCAGCAGCAAAAACGAATCCGCCATAAAGACCGAGCTTATCTATGGCAGGAAACTGGATGGCTCTGACCAGAGTACCGGCGCCAGGGTTTGCCTGGTGGATGAGAGCTTTGCCAAGGAGGTTTTAGGTCGGGAAAATGCCGTAGGAAAGCAGCTTCAAATCAAGCTTTCCGGAAGCTATGAGACGTTTGAGATTGTAGGAGTTGTGCGTTCCGGCGGCAGCATGATGCAGGGGCTGATGACGCAGTATGTGCCCTCTTTTTTTTATATTCCGGACTCCACCATGCAGGAGCTTACCGGTAAGGCGGATTACAGCCAGGTTTGGGTGAAACTGGAAGACGGAGTGGACCGACAGAAAGCAGGGACAAAAATCCAGCGCATTCTCGATTCCGGAGCGGATGTTCCCGGGGAATACTATGTACAGGATGTGGAGGAACAAAAACAGAGTGTTTCCAACGTCCTGTCCATTATCACAACGGTTCTTTCCTGCGTTGCGGGCATTTCCCTTGTTGTCGCAGGGCTGAGTATCATGACGGTTATGCTCGTCTCGGTCAACGAGCGGGTACGGGAGATCGGTATAAAAAAATCCATAGGGGCGAGCCGTGCCACTATTTTGTTTGAATTTTTTATTGAAGCGCTTCTTCTCTCCCTGTTCGGGGGCCTGTCCGGATGTCTGACAGGGGTGGCGCTTTCTGCGGCGGGTTGCGTTTTGGTAGGGGTTTCGGTTATAATCAATTGGAAATTACTTGTATTTTGTATTATCTTTTCACTGGTACTCGGCGCACTGTTCGGGCTGTATCCAGCGCTCAAGGCCTCCGGCCTGAATCCGGTGGACGCCCTGCGAAATGAATGAGGAGGGTCTGTGAGTGAGCTTTGTTTGCTCTCCAAACCTGCCCTGCGGCCGCGTGACGCTTGCAGCAGTCAGCGCCGGGGCGGTACATATGATATCGTGGCTCAAGCAGCATGGAATTAAGCCGATCGAACTGCCGGATGACGTTCGGCTGGCCGGCCCGGTGCGTTCCCATGCGGATTTGCTGCTGCACCACCTCGGTGGAGGAAACCTGATTATGGCAGACACACAAAGCAGAACCGCGCAACGTTTGAGCGCGCACGGCTTTTCCATTCAGCCGATGAAACGGATGCTTTCGGCAGAGTATCCAGGAGATGTCCCGCTCTGCGCTCTTCGGATGGGGGACTTTCTCTTTGCAAAGCTTTCCACGCTTGATTCTGCTGTAGAGACATGGTGCAGGAAACAAAAGATTCAACTGATTGACTGCGCACAGGGATATGCCCGGTGTTCGGGACTGATACTCTCCAAGAAAGCAGCGGTGACTGCGGATCCGTCCCTTGCACGAGCCATGGAATGCGCAGGAATTGAGGTACTGAAAATCCGGCCCGGGCATATCAGGCTGCCCGGATACTCCTACGGCTTTCTCGGCGGATGCTGCGGGCTTATCGCACCGGATACCCTCGTGTGCAATGGTAGTCTCAACACCCACCCGGACGGGGAGAGGATTGCAGCTTTTGCATTTCGTCACGGCGTTCGCATCATCAGCGTTCATCCCGAGGAATTGACGGATATTGGCGGGATTTTGCCGCTGGAAGATGACTTAATATAACCTGATTGGACAGTTATCCACTTATAGAATGAGGAAAGCGGAACGAAATTTCCTGTGGGATTCCCCGATTTTACTTTTGGCAATGGCCATTTTCCGCATTCAGGGAAAATGGAAGGTATACAAGACCGCAGCATTCAAAATCTGAGGCTGAACTGTCGGGGTGTTGCTGATGGTTCTCTCCTATCCGGTTTTTCCGGACTGGGAGGTGTATTTCAATCTGACGACAACTTTCTTTTCCAGATAAAAAGGCCATATGGGAATATTCCCATATGGCCTTTTCGAGTTTGAAAGAGACAACCACTGGCTCTGCCAGTGGAGATAAAAAAGCTTTAAGCTACGGACAAAAAGGAACTCCCCCAACCTAACCTAAAATATCGAGGAGGTCTTTTCTATGACTTAAAACCAGCTGAGCTGTCCGTCCAGATTTGATTTTACCTTCCGTTCCCGGATGGGTTCACCCTCCATCACCCTGCCGATGAGCAGCTCGCCCTCCGGGTTATACTTCTCAATGTTGTGCCGGGTCGATTCCGGACTGTAGTTGGCATAACAGTAAACGCATCCGTGAGGACAGGTGTTATACACTCCGATATCAATGCTCTCACAGCATCCACATCCCGGACGCTGGTTTTTATCCCGGTTGATACTGATATGCCGGTCGGCAAGTTCCTCCACGATTTGCGGATTGATGCAGCTTGCCTTTGTGATGCCATACTGCGATAAATCCGCAGTCTCACAGCAGGTATGGATGGGAAGATGGAATTTCGCCGCAGTTTTCCCGAAAAATTCACCGAGCTGCTGCATTTCCTCAAGCGTCAGGGAGCGGATGAAATCCGTCTTCAGCTTCGGGTACAAATCGACAAAGCTGATGGTCACACTGCGCACCGCAAATTGAAACTTTTCACACATCCGCGCAAATTGTTCCTTGTGGTAGTCGATCGTCAGCGTGTCGTTGAGGATAATGGGGTCGTACCGCCAGATAATCCGGTGTGCTCCGATTTTCTCGCTTAACGTGAACAGGGTTTCCTCCACCTGTTCTTTGTTTCGCATCCCGGGCTCAAGCTCTCTGCCATAGGGGGTCAGGGTGAACTGGAAATAGTAGCGGTACCCCATCTGGTCGAGTTCCCTCAGATGGGGGAGTAGGTTGGCTGGATCCTTTGTCCACAGCACTATACAGTCCACGATATCCGGAGAAAGCGGTACCCGGGTGATTTGGGCGTGGTTAACCGGATTGCGCACCAATGCATATCCCGCTTTGAGCCGGTTTAACAGCCACTGGGAGTAATAGGCGGGAATATCGGTACGGCGGGATACGGAAAGAATCATGGAAAACCACCCTTTCAATCGAATAAATGCCTGACTTGCCCTTTGGAAGAGGCCATTTTTTATTCTCTATTATATCATGAACGTGTAGTGCAAATGATATAATTGGCCGTCGCCGTAGACGTCCAGAAAAATAAAGATAATAACTCCTTTGCAGTTATTATCTCACAAATCGGCCTGATAAGCAAGTTTTTCGGGGGTTTGATTCGCAACCGGGATGGGATTTTCGTACTGTTAGGCAGGCTGATACGCTCATTGAAACCGGTAAAAGCAGGATAGCTCAATGAACCGCACCCCGTGTGTTCTGGAGCAAAGGGTACTATGTGAGCACCGTAGGCGGGAACAAGAAGGCGATCCAGGAGTACATCCGAAACCAGGAAGAAGAGGACATCATGGCAGATCAACTGAGTTTCCGGGAGTAT
>UQSL01000067.1 GCA_900543705.1 uncultured Oscillospiraceae bacterium | reverse complement strand
CTACAGTGATTTTATCATCTAAAAAATCTTCCCATAATGGCCAAAAAATTTCATTTACAAATCGCATATCACTGTATGACTGAACAGACCGGACGTCATCGAGAATTGCTTTATATTCCCTCATGGATTCTTCATTTTTAGTACCAGGTACCTTGTAATCCAGAACAGCGTTTTTGCAAACGGGAATTGTAGAAAATTTAGAGCTTTGGGTCGTCTCGCTGAGTGCCCATTGGATAAACTTGAAGGCGCGTGCGCCATTAGGAGAATTGGCATTGATCGCGACAGTATTCCATGGAACTGCGGTAGTCCCTGAATCGGAAGTCATTTTATCAGCAATCAGAATCAACTTATCATCTTCTTTTAGAGAGGAATTTTTGGAAGCAATATAATTTCCCATCATCCGCGGATCAGAAAATCCCATACAGTTTTCAAACACATACATGGAAGTATTTTGCATTTGATTGAGCTGTTTGTATTGTTCCATGCTTTTTTTGAATTTGGAAGTATCAAATTTATGTTCTTTCTTGTCATAATCGATGAAAGTACAGATATAGAGAGAAATATCAGGCGCCCTATTAAAAAATCCGGTCTTATTTTCCTCCAGATTTTCCTGATAGGGGAGCAACTTGTCAAAATTGTCCAAAGTAAAATCAACTGAGGTAGGAATACCGTTTCGGTCCAATGTTTTTTTCGTAGTTGCGTAAATCCCAATCGTATAGGAGAGAGGAACGATATATCGTTTTCCTTGATATAGGCCACTGTTCATGACGGCCGTATTATAGTTTTCCCAGTCAATGGGATTTTGTTTGAAATAGTAATTGAGATCCTGAAATAGTCCGCTGCCCATCGCGGTTTTTTGGTTGGTGGAAAAACTTATAAGGTTCATTAGTAATAAATCCGGCCCTTTTCCGGCCATCAGATCGGTCAAAAGACGTGTCTGAGCATTTTCTTGTTCTTCAGAGTCTGGATTGTATCCATAGGTGACAATTTCCAGACGGTCTTCTTCAGCAGCCTGCCCATTGTAGTCGCTGATGAGATTCGCCAAGTCTCTATTTGTCTCATCGCAGTAAACAGTCAAAGGCTCCCCGTTATCAGCCGTTGATTTTGGTGATTCAGGTTCTACATTTTCTCCGGAAGTCCGGCTTCCTAAAGAGGAGCAGCTGGTCAGCATGGAAAAACAGAGAATGGCACAGAGAATTGTTTTTAGGAAATTCTTTCTTTTCATACATGTCACACCTTCTCTTTTAAAAAACAGAAATAATAAAAGCAGAGACATTGAATTAATTTATTCTTTTTCTGAAATAGTTTTATTTACCAAATGAAATATTATAACCTCTATCCATCAAGCTACCATTTGATCCACCAGGTATCAAACAAAAACAAGTAGCGCAGTTGCAATAACTGCAGGTTCCATAAGTCGCTACGGTGCGGTTCATTTTTGTGGTCCAAAGGAATTCAGAGCCGAAGGAATTTTATTACTTTGTAACTCAACTAGAAAACAGGCAGAACAGAAATTATGCAGTATGATTGCTTTATCAGAAGTACAAAAATTACGACAAGCTTTTGTTCCGGAGGAAGTTTTATGAAAAAAGATGCTGCTTTATATCCATATAATTATCTTGCTGCTCAATTAGCACGCTATCGTGATTTACTAAACTACAACATTACTGGTATTGTTGCACCGAAAGGTCTTTCTATGGCGGGATTCGACGGTTCATTCTTTTCCGATTTTGGCGGCACAAATATCACATTTGGATAAGGCCCAGCAATTTTTACATCTTTCTTCTGTCAAAGCTGCAATATTCATAATTTTTTTAATATTTTCAAAATCAAATCCAGAATTCACATGTCCGATTTGCATACTCCCACTTGTTTCACTACATTTTTCACAAGGAAAAAGCTTCCCATCTGTGTCTACAAACAGTCTGGTTTTTCCAGGAATACAAGGACCTGAATGTCCACAAATATCAGGCAATTCGCTTATAGGAATTTGCCTTTCTACTTCTGCTAATATCTGATTTGCTTCATTAAAAGAAAACATATCTACCTTTTTATCTGAAATTAAACCGAGTACAGAGAGATAGCCAATTAAACCGGATTTTTTCATTTCGTTTTGATATTTATTCGGATAATATAGAGCAGTTCCTGGGGGGGTACTAATGTAGAAGCTCTTGTCTGTCGGACTATATTTTGAAAAAAACCTCCTATGCATTTACTGTCATTGCAGGGATCAATCACACTATTAAATGTCACCAAATCATGAAACCCAGGCACCTTTTCTTTTAATTCTACGATTTTTGATATAACAGCATCAAAGGTTCCTTCTCCATTACTTGCAAATCTTCTGTTTCGATCGTGAATTTCCTTTGGACCATCTAAGCTAATAAGCAGTGAAAGATTGTTTTCCACTATATAACGAGCAATTTCTTCTGTAAGTAAAGTGGCGTTTGTAGTCATATTGAAGGTGATTTTTTCCCTTCTAGCCGCTTTTTGGCATATTCCATTGTTTGATATATTAGCGGCCATTCTAGGAGTGGCTCTCCACCATAGAAACTGATATTTACTTCCGGACTATGTTTTGCTCTTTCTGCCAAAAAATCAATTGATTTTTTGGCAGTTTGAAGATTCATCTTTTTAATACTATGTTTACGCTGGATAATTCCGTCTCCTGTAGAATATGCACAATAGCTGCAACGGAAATTGCATTGCTGGGTTACTTGCAGTGTGAGCATATTCAATTGATACTCTAAGAGATATTCAACATCACGGATTTGGGGGTTTTCAATTTTTAAGGGGTGTTTTGTTTTAAGATATCCACTTTCTGTCAAAGAGTTCAATTCTTGTGATCCTGCTGATGACAAAACAGGCATTTTTCTTCCTATCTGTTCTGCCTGTAAATATTCAAAAAGCTCTTGGCTCACACGGAGAATGGAGTTTGTGTTGACATCAAATACATAGTAGTGATACGGACTTTTGAGTAAGTGAATAAAAGGCTTTTGTTTCATGATATTTACAATCCTCCGTAAATAAATTATAAAAATATTTTATTTTATATTAAATATTACAACTAATTCCTGATATAGTAAATAGCTTTTATTACATTTTTACATAATCTAACGCATATTCTGTCTTCCTCATAAAAATAGAGTTATTCTTCTGTGCAAAATATCTATTTATGGAGTTTTAAAACAAATTAGAGCTTTACATATGGCAATTATACACAGGGATTATACAATATTTTATTGCTTACGCCTCCTTACTACCCTATTAAATCAAAAAGGGTCGCAAGGAGCGACCCTTTTTGACAGAATGACCGGAAGGGCTGCCCTTCCGGTTTACAATTCGATTAATCCTCATGTTTGCGTTTGTTTTCCAGCCATTCTTTCAGGGAACGTACAGATTCCGTATTTTTGTGCAGGGTCATGTGGGGAAAAGCTCGTTTCAGACGGCGCTGGATAAATCCATGTTGTGTACTGAGAGAACGAAAGCGCTCCATCATAGAGTTGACGGATTCGCGTACCCCCGAACCGGATTCCTGCAATTCCTCCCGCTTTTCCTGGAAAAAACGCTCCAGACGTTCCTTAAAAGGCAGATCGCTAAGCCCAGGAAGGGAGTCAAGTTTCGCTTTGATCTGTGCAGAGAGCTCTGTGAGGCGTTCCAGCTGGCGGTTAAAGTTGACCACTCCGCGCACCGTGGTGAACAGGTCCACCGCGAAGAGCAGCAGCACGACAATGCTGATGAGAATCCGCGCAGTTTGCGGAAGAAGTCCCACCATATGGACAACACCGGGATGGAGCAGATACATCACCGCCAGGGACAGTACCCCAAAGAACAGGGAGGACTTCAGGCAGATGCGCCCATTTAAGTTGAAATGGTGCTTGGAGTAATCCCACCATCTCGCGTGGAAGAGCTTTTCCATCGCGTAGCTTGTGAAATACTCCAAAATGCTTGTGAGCACGACCGCATCAATAAACAGGAAAATCGGATGCGCTAGAAACGGGGTCAGGGACAAAATGACAATCATCGCCCCAAACCCGTAAATCGGGCAGATCGGCCCGGAAAGGAACCCGCGGTTGATAATCTTATGCTCATTGACAGAACATATGGTGCTTTCCACCACCCAGCCTAAGAAGCTGTAAATCCAAAAGTAGAGAAAATTCAGAAGAAAAACCTGCATATCTTCTTACAGGCCCCTTTCCTTATGCATGGTGCACAGGTTGTTTTTTCCCGACATTCTCAGTCTCGCTCATATCTATAAGAGGCTTTGCCTGTTCTTGCGGAGTATTTGCCATTTCCTCGGAGAGCTTGGCGTTTGCCAGCATCAGTTTCAGGCGGTTTTCCTGGTTGATAGGGGTTGCACTCGGGTCATAATCCACCGCGACGATATTCGCCTGTGGATATTTATCCTTAATTTTTCTGGACATGCCCTTGGCGATGATATGGTTTGGCAGGCAGCCGAACGGCTGGGCACTGACGATATTGTTGACCCCGCTGTGGATGAGCTCAAGCATTTCCGCGGTGAGCAGCCAGCCTTCGCCCATCTTAGTGCCCATGCCGATAAAGCCGTCGACCAGGGTGACCAGCTGAGAGAATGGGGTAGGAGCGCGGAAATCACTGTATTTTTTGACTGCCTGAATCATTTTGTTTTGCCAGTGCTGTACCAGGCTGAGCGCAACGGTACAGAGTCCCTTGCCGCCCCGGCTCTTGCCATAAAGTTCGCTATCGATGATGTTGTTTTTTAAACAATACATCAAAAAGTCGAGCACGCCCGAGACCACCGGCTCTGCACCTTCTGAGATGAGGAAATCCTCCAAGTGGTTATTGCCGAGCGGCGCATATTTCATATAGATTTCCCCGACAATGCCGACACGCGGCTTGTTTGCCTTGACCCGGGGAATCGAGGAGAAATCCTCCACAATATGTCGGTAGTTTGTGCCGGTACGGATAAAGGACATCGAAGAGAGCTGTCGGCAGAGCTCCCCCACCCATTTGTCAATCATCTTGTCCGTGTCGCCCTTGGTCTTTTCATACGGTTTGCACTGGTTGGACAACCAGAGCATCAGGTCCCCATACAGCACTGCGTAGAGCAGGCGCATCAGCAGGGAAGGGGTGAGGGAGAAGCCGCTGTTTTTCTCCAGTTTTGCAAAGTTTATCGAGATGACCGGGACATTGCCGAAGCCGCTCTGCTTGAGGGCTTTGCGCAGCAAAAAGATGTAGTTGGACGCACGGCAGCCGCCGCCCGTCTGGGTAATCATCAGGGCGGTTTTATCCGGGTCATATTCCCCGCTCTTGAGCGCGTCAATCATCTGGCCGATAACGAGCAGGGCAGGATAGCAAGTGTCGTTGTGGACGTTTTTGAGCCCTTCATCGATGATGCGGCGCCCATCCGTTTCGAGCAGCTTGACATGGTAGCCATACTGGTTCATGACCTGCTCGATGATTTTAAAGTGGATGGGAAGCATCATTGGCGCGAGAATGGTATGGGTCTCGCGCATCTCCTTGGTAAATTCCACGTGCTGCAGTTCTCTTGCCATACTTATTCTCCCCTTTCTTCCATTGCGGCGAGCAGGCTTCTGATTCGAATTTTTGCCGCTCCAAGGTTATCGATTTCATCAATTTTGATTTGGGTATACAGCTTTCCACCCTCCTGTAAAATGTCCCGTACCTCGTCGGTGGTGATGGCGTCCAGGCCGCAGCCGAAGCTGACAAGCTGTACCATCTCGGTGTTTTTGGCCGTCAGGCAGTACTTCGCTGCACTGTACATTCTGGCATGATACGTCCACTGATTAAGGACGTTGGTCTCCTCCTTGGAGGAAATCTGGGACACACAGTCCCCGGTGACCACGACAAAGCCGAGGGCGGTAAAGAGCTTGTTAAGACCGTGGTTGATTTCCGGGTCGATATGATAGGGACGCCCTCCGATCACGATGGTCTTGAGCTGGTGTTCCTTCGCATAATTCAGCGCATACTGCGCAGCCTTGCGGTTTTCTTCCTTGTAATCCTCATAGGCCCGATAGGCTTTGTCCGCGGCGGTCTCTATCTCCGCTTTTGTGATGCCGTAGCCCGCATCGTTGAGGCATTGGAGCATGTGGTCCTTGAACACCTTCCGGTCGTTCATCGTGATGTAAGGATAGAGAAATTTCGTCCCCTGCGGGAAGTCAATGTTCGCGCTGATAAGCTCCGGGTAGTACGCGACGACCGGGCAGTTATAGCAGTTGTCGGAAATATTTTCATCAAAGTTGTAGCTCATGCAGGGATAGAAAATCGTCTGCACACCCTCGTCAAGCAGGCGGCGGATATGCCCGTGCACGAGCTTTGCCGGATAGCAGACCGTATCCGAAGGGATTGTGTTCTGTCCGAGCATATACAGTTGCTTAGAGGAGCGCCCGGAGACAATGACTTCAAAGCCAAGCGAGGTGAAGAAGGCATGCCAGAACGGGAGGTTTTCATACATATTCAACGCAAACGGAAGACCAATCAGCCCTCTGGGGCCCTGATGCCGGTCATTTGCAATCTCGGTCAAGCGGTTATATTTGTATTCCACCATATCCGGCAGGTGGGCCTTCTGTGCGGTACCGGTGACCGGGCGCTCACAGCGGTTGCCCGCGATGAAGCGGCTGCCGTCGGAAAAGGTGTTGATGGTCAGGCTGCAGTGGTTCGTGCAGCCGCCACAGGTGACAGCCTTGGAGGTATGGGTAAAGGAAGCAAGCGATTCTTTCCCGATCAGACTGCTCTCTCCTGTTGTGTGCGCTTTCGCGTAGAGCGCCGCGCCGAACGCGCCCATCAGTCCCGCGATCTGCGGGCGGATGACGTTCCTGCCAAGCTCCTTTTCAAAGCAGCGGAGCACCGCGTCATTTAAGAAGGTTCCGCCCTGTACGACAATATGCTTGCCGATATCGTCCGGGCTTTTGGCGCGGATGACCTTGTACAGCGCGTTTTTGACGACACTTGCGGCAAGCCCGGCGGAAATATCCTCCACCGTAGCGCCGTTTTTCTGTGCCTGCTTGACCGAGGAGTTCATGAACACCGTGCAGCGGGAGCCGAGGTCGACCGGATGTTTGGCATACAGGCCGATTTTTGCAAACTCCTTGATGTCGTAGCCGAGGGATTTTGCAAAAGTCTCGATAAACGAGCCGCATCCGGAAGAGCAGGCCTCATTGAGCAAAATGCCGTCAATAGAATCGTTGTGGATTTTAAAGCATTTCATATCCTGCCCGCCGATGTCGATGATGAAGTCGACCTGGGGTTCAAAGTATTTGGCGGCGGTAAAATGGGCAATAGTTTCGACTACGCCGAAATCCGCATGGAAAGCATTCTTGATTAAATCTTCACCGTAGCCGGTGACCGCTACGCCTGCAATTTTGACATCTTCCGGCGCCTGTGCGTAGATTTCGCCCAGTTGGCGGCGCACCGCATCAATGGGGTTGCCAAGGTTGTTTACATAATCCTGATAGAGCAGCTGGTCTTCCTCGCTGATGAGCACGGTTTTCGTCGTGGTGCTGCCCGCGTCGATCCCCAGATACGCCTTGCCATGGTAGGCTTTCAAGTCGGCAGCCGGGATGCTTGACTGGTGATGGCGGTTAAGGAACTGCTCGCATTCTGCTTCGCTTTCAAACAGAGGTGGCAGCCCCTGAGGAGCGAGCTTTATCTCGGAAACCCGCTTCAGGGTGTCCCGCAGTTCCTCATAGGTATAACACTGGCGGGAATCTCCACAGTAGAGGGCAGCACCAAGCGCGATATAGTAAGGGGCAATGGCTGGGAAAACCGCGTGCTCGCTATCGAGCTTGAGAGTTTCCACAAAACGCTGCTGCAATCCATGCAGGAAGGAGAGCGGCCCGCCGAGAAAGAGGACCTTGCCCTTGATGGGGCGGCCCTGCGCGAGTCCGGCAATGGTCTGGTCGACGACTGCCTGGAAGATGCTCGCGGCGATATTCTCCTTTTGCGCGCCCTGGTTGATAAGCGGCTGGATATCCGTTTTTGCAAACACGCCGCAGCGCGAGGCAATGGGATAGATTTTGTTGTGTTTTAAGCTCAGATTATCGAGCGTCTGTAAATCGACGTTGAGCAGGGAGGCCATCTGGTCGATGAAGGCTCCGGTGCCGCCCGCGCAGGTGCTGTTCATGCGTTCTTCGAGTGAACCCTGCAAAAAGATGATTTTCGCATCCTCACCGCCAAGCTCGATGACGACGTCAGTATCCGGTTCAAAGCGCTTGACCGCGCCCGCTGTCGCAAAGACCTCCTGGACAAAGGGAATACCGCCCTCCTTGGCAAGACCAAGCCCGGCAGAGCCGGTCACCGCGATGCGCAGCTCATGTCCCTCAAGCAGATCCTTGAGAGATTCTATCTTTTCCAGAGCCAGTGCTCGTACCCGGGAAAGGTGGCGTTCATAGCTTTTATACAGAATTTCCCCCCGGTCGCCGAGTACGACCACCTTGATGGTGGTGGAGCCGACGTCGAGGCCGATTTGATAACTCATGTTGTTTCCTCCTCCCAAAAAACCGGGGCGTCTGTGCACTGGCACAGCTGCACAACGACGTCCTGCACAAGAGAACGAAGCTCTTCCCGGTTTTCCGATTTCCTGCCGCTGTATATCAGATAGGATACAGAGGTCAGGACGTCAACGATAATGATAAAACGCATCACGGCCAGCTTGTCGGGTTCTTGTTTTTTTACAAGGCCGGCAAGAAACGCCTGGATGCATGGGGTTTCCTCCAGCACACCGTTTGATTCCAAACAGGCGTCGAGTGCGCACAGATCTTTATTCTTGTGCACAAAGCAGAGAATTTCAGGATGCTGCTCATAATAATCCATCAGGGCCCGCGTAAAACAGACGGCCCAGGGCTGTCCGTTGTGCCGGCATTCCAGTTTTGACTGCCGCAGGGTTTGGTCGAGGGCCTTGAGGTTTTGATGAATAAGAGAATTGCGAACCAATTCCTCTTTGTCTTTAAAATAGTGGTAAAAGGTCCCTTTTGCAATCCGGGCCTGTTTGGTAATCTGATTGACCGAGGTGTTCTCAATTCCGTTTTGGAGAAATAAAGACAGGGCCGTCTGTTCAATGCGCGCCCGTTTGTCCTCCCACTCCGATTCTGAAACCTGCAATTTTCCCCCTCCTCACGTATCTGCTTATTCCTATTAATAGTACAATCTTAAGCTTTCAATGACCGCCGGTCAATAGCAAATCTGACGAAGACTATGGGGAGAAAAGCTCAAAAAAAGGGAGATTTTAGAAAAATCGGTCCTGTATTTTTGTACAATATGTATAGAGTAACGAAAAAATTGTTATATCCTGTGGAAAAACCAAGCCAGAAAGCACATGACAAAAATGACAAAATAAAAATACTAAAATAGTATATTAACAGAAATTTTACATTCTGGATTTTTTCTCCTAAATCCGTTATGATGAGTCTAGAGGTATGCTCTGGTATTCAATTTAAAAGGGAAATGGAGCTGCAGCAGATGTTAGACTATTCTGGAATGATAAAGAAGATAGAGCATCGGCGCGGTTGGAAAAGAGCGCTTGTGCTAATTGGAAAATGGCTGCCGATACTGGAAATCCTGTTATATCTTGGGACCAGTGTAGCCCTTACCGTGCACCGGTCTCAGAAACTGAGGCTGTTTCTGGCGGTACCGGCGTTTTGTCTGGTGGCTGTTACAGTGATACGTGCACGAATTAATCGGACGCGCCCTTATGACGCGCTGGGCTATGCTCCTCTTTTGCCAAAGGAGAGTGGAAAAGGAGAGAGTTTTCCGAGCCGCCACACCGCGAGTGCCTGGGTGATTGCAATGGCATATTGGTATCTCTCACCGGTTTACGGGGGGCTCATGTTGGCGGCTGCCGTACTTGTCGGCGTAACAAGAGTGCTGACTGGAGTACACTACCTCTCCGACGTGCTGGTAGGAGCGGGTTTTGCCCTGCTGTGCTCCCTGCTTTTTTTGCTGCCGGTGTGAACCGGAAGATTCAGCCGATCGTGCTTTTTCATGCTGACGATTATCTATGCCTTGGAAATGCCACAAGATCAAGTACTTTATATTTTGCTTGTCGGCATTTCGGCCATGCGGTTAAAATAGAAGTCCGGTGTTCGCAGGTGTCCGGTTTCCGCACAGGCGTAGGGAACAGGCAGGGTGTAATTTCTAATTGCATACGGCTATGTTTTCGAGAAAATAGGGAGTTTTGGTTTTGCATAACCCGTCATCCTCCCTCGTTTGGTTTCCCATTGCTTTTATTTATTTTCTTCGGAGAGGAAATAGACTTGTCATGCGGGGGCGAAAGCCTGCAAAAAGATGCATAGCCCTGTTCTTCTTCCTGGAAGGGGAGCACTCAGATAAAATGAAAACCCCCGTTTTGTCAAAAGACTGAACTGCCGCAGAATGTACAGACAGCACAAAAAAGCCCCTAAGTAGGAAATATTAAGCTTTAAT
>UQSL01000066.1 GCA_900543705.1 uncultured Oscillospiraceae bacterium | reverse complement strand
TCCCATCGAAGCATTGACCTCCAGGCAGGAGAGGGCGCGCGCCATCAGCAGGTTGATGAAGTCCCCGCACAGGGTATTCCCTGACTGCGCATAGGTAAAGACACGTTTAGAATCTCCTTTCATGAGGTTTCCCACCGTAGTCAGCTCTTTGGTCAGCGCCTTGGTTGCAGCGGCCTGCATGACCCGATAGTGGGTGAGCAGGTTTTCTTTCACGTTTGCCTTGGATAGGCCGGAGACCTGGCATTCGTTTTCGAGCACGATGTCGGAAATCGGGCAGCCCTTCTCCTGGGTCAGCGTGAGTAGTTCCAATCCGTTATGGTACATAGTGTTCGACTCCTTTTCTCCGTTAGTTTTTCGGGCTGATGGCCTGTGCGCTGATGATATAAGGGAGCATGGAAATCAGCTTGACGACCTGCTCGGGAATGTCATCGTCTGTTTCGATAATCGTAGTGGCGATTTCCCCTTTTCCCTGGCGGGTTAGCTTCATCACCGCAATGTTGATGTTATTGCCGCTGAGGACTGAGGTGATATCATTAATAACGCCTTTTTTATCATATTGGGTAACGATAAGAGTCGGGCTGTCTCCGGAAATCTGCACTTCTCGGCCATCAATGTTGACAATTTGAATACGGCCGCCGCCAATGGAAGAACCCGTAACCTCATGGGTTTCCCCATCGTCGGTATAAAAAAGCATACGCACGGTATTCTCATGGCGCCCTTCCAATTCTACTTCCTCAAAGGAATAGGAGAGCCCTTGCTTCTCGGCAAGTTCAAAGGATTCGCTGAGCAATTCACTATCCTGTCTGAGACCGAGAGCGCCTGCAACCAGGGCTTTGTCCGTGCCGTGACCGCGATAGGTCTTGGCAAAAGAACCGTGTAGATAAAATACTACTTTATGAAACGGTTTTCCCACAATTCCCTTGGCAGTATAGGCGAGTTTTGCCGCACCTGCGGTGTGGGAGCTGGACGGCCCTATCATAATCGGGCCGAGTACATCGAAGATACTGATTTCCATATGAAAACCCCTCTCAGTTTAAGCCCCGGCATGTCCGGGTTTGTATAATTCTATCATACCGGAAAGTGGGTGAGAGTGCAACCGGAGAAGAGGGGTTTTTATAACCCTTGAGCACGATTTATTTTCAATACCACATTTGAGAAAAAGTGATTAAAATTTTGTGAGGGTATTGACAAATGCATATAGATAATATATTGTATATATAGTATATATACAATATGAAATGAGGAAACACGCGTGGACATCATGATCAGTAACGCAAACGGTGTTCCGATTTATGAGCAGATTGTCTCCCAAGTCAAAAACCTGATTTTAAACGGGGGATTGCAGGAAGGGGAAGCGCTCCCTTCCATGCGTCTGCTCGCAAAGGAACTGCACATCAGCGTTATCACGACAAAGCGGGCCTATGAGGAACTTGAACGGGAAGGCTATATCGTCTCGGTTGTGGGAAAAGGCAGCTTTGTCGCACCAAAAAACACAGAGTTAGTTCGGGAAGAAAAACAAAGACAAGTGGAAGAGTATCTTTGCAAAGCGGTGGAAACAGCCAGGACTTACGGCATCTCGCTTAAAGAGCTGACAGAGGTACTCATGATGTTGTATGGGGAGGATTAGAGATGGAATACAGCCTTCAGGTGGAGCACTTAAGCAAATCCTATGGCAGCTTTGCCCTGCAGGATGTCAGTTTTGCATTGCCGAAGGGCAGTGTAATGGGATTTATCGGAGAAAACGGAGCCGGGAAGACGACAGTGATAAAGTCCATTCTCGGAATGGTTCGCAAAGACGGCGGAACCATCCGGCTGTTTGGTAAGGAGCAGTCGGGAGATATGCTCGACGCCAAGCAGGATATCGGGGTTGTTTTTGATGGGAGCAATTTTCATGACCCAATGCGCCCGGCAGACATTGCCGCGATGATGGGCGGGATTTATAAAAACTGGGATGATACACTGTTTACCAAATATCTGTCGGATTTCAAAATTCCGGAGAACAAACAGTTTAAGGAGTTTTCCCGCGGAATGAAGATGAAACTGTCGATTGCCACGGCAATTTCCCATCATCCGAAACTGCTAATTTTGGATGAGGCGACAAGCGGGCTTGACCCGATCGTGCGCGATGAAATCCTGGATGTTTTCTTTGACCTGATTCAGGATGAGGAGCACTCCATCCTGATGTCCTCCCATATCACAAGCGACCTTGAAAAAATTGCAGATTATATTACCTTTATCCATAACGGGCGTATTATGCTGTCCGAGGAAAAGGATATGATGCTCGAAGACTACCGCATCGTAAAGTGCTCCAGAATGCAGGCGGCGGCAGTTTCTAGGGCAGATATCATTCGCAAGCGAGAAAATGAGTTTGGATGTGAACTGATGATGAAAACAGATGCGGCGCTTAGATATCGGGATTATCTGGCGGAACGTCCAAATTTGGAAGATATCATGCTCTTTTTTGTGAAGGGGGAATTGGCATGACTGGATTACTCAAAAAAGATTTCCGTCTGCTTGCCAATTATGGCAAGGCCGTTGTACTCATGATGGGTGTGTTTTTGGTTGCAGCCATTTATTTGAAAAATATCTCGTTTTCTGCGGGAGTTATCATGATCATGAGCCTGTTGATGACGGTCAACACCATTAGCTATGACGATATGGCGCATTTTACTGAATTTTCTGTGACTCTACCGCTCTCCCGGACGAAACAGGTTGTGGAAAAGTATATTTTATCCTTTTGCATTCTCGCAATCGGCGTAGGAATTGTGGCGGTGCTCAACGTGATTTTCCGCATCCTCTGGCCGGAAAACACCGACATGATGGAAAATGTCTCCGCCATGCTGCTGTGCTTGGCGATTGGGCTTGTGATGCTGTCACTGATGATACCTCTGGTATACAAATTCGGTGCGGAAAAGGCCAGGCTGATTATCATCCTGATTGGCGTGTCCCCGGCCCTACTCCTTACATTGGTGATGCAGGGAAGCGAAAATGCGGCTGTGGCTTCCATCAGCGACCAGATGCTGTTTTTACTGTTCTCCAGTTCGCCGCTTATCGGGATTGCCTGTATGGCGGTATCCTGTCTGATTAGTATCCGTATTTTCAAAAATAAGGAGTTTTAAAAATTCCCCGGCGGAGGACTTCCGCCGGGGAATTATGCTGTCTACAGTTCCGTCGTTTCCGGACGTGAGGGAATCCCGAATAAGGATAAAGAAAGGACGGAAGTTTATCAGGAGGCGAGCAGATTGAGACCGCCGTGAAGCAGCAGGGTACACGTCCAGTATTTCGTTTTTTCTGCACAAAACCTAAATCAGGCCAAAGACAAGGCCGATCACGGTCTTTGAGGAAATGCTGTTCCGCGGATTTGTCTGGGACAAACGTTAAAGAACATACCAGCATCAGGCGAGAGTCTGTCTTGCAAACACCCTGTTTTCTGGAACTCGGCCGCGAGATTATCTTTGGATAAGGATTTGCTCAGCCCCGGGGTCAGAGGAAGCGGAAACAGAATTTTGAAATAGGACAAAAAGCATCCGAAACGAATCGTATCGGATGCTTTTATCTTTTATGTCAGTTGCGGAACAAGTATTGTGGTGAACGGAAAAATAAACGAGAAAGGAGTCAAACTCCTTCCTCCTCCGGTTCATACTCCCTATACCCTTATAAACTGAGAAAATGCCGGATAGCATAAGCCACACCGTCCTCGTCGTTGGAACGGGTGATATAATCCGTACACTGCTTCACGCTATCAATGGCGTTCCCCATTGCCACACTGATTCCTGCATATTGCAGCATATCCAGGTCATTTTCACTGTCCCCAATGGCTAAAACATGCTCTTTTGTCATTCCGAGATAGGAACACAGGCGTTTTATTCCAACTGCCTTGGTAATCCCCCAATTCGTCACCTCGAAATTCTGGGGATTCGAGCTGGTCAGGTGGACGGTTTTTACCTGAGACACTGTTTTACGCAACTTGCCGAGCAGCTCCGTATTCGGACAATGGACAAAAATCTTATCCACGCAGACATCCGTACCGGGTGCGGAGTGAAAGACGAATTCCCGGATGTTGGGAACGACATGCGCGACCCGGTCAGAATCCGGCCGCCGCGGAAAGTAATCGAAATAAAGCTTGTCCAGCCGTTCATCGCGGTAATTTTCCCCACCGATATACAGCTGATAGAAAATTTCCGGAATGTCGAGCATGGGAAGGATTGTCCGGATATCCTGTGCATTGATGGAGTTGCGGTAAATGGTCCTGCTTTTCATCAGATCCAGGACAAGCGCACCGTTGCAGACGCTGACTAGCTCACAGACTCCCAGTTTATCAATAACGTGCTTGGCATTGGAATAGTTGCGTCCGGTTGATACGACAACGTGAACGCCCTGTTTATGTGCCGCCTGTACCGCTTGAATTGTGGCACCTGTGACCTCGTTTTCACTGGTTAAAACAGTGCCGTCCAAATCGAGTGCAATCAATTTGATCATTGCAATAAATCCCCCCTTTCGCTCTGTTTTCTTTCTACTCAGAGAAAATACCATTCCTATCACAAATTTTTGAAAAATTGGGTGTTAGATCCGTTAAGCCTGTGTTTTGTTCCTAAAGAACACAGAATATACAATTTTAGTATAGCATACCGGTACTATAAAGTCCATAGAAAGGAAACGCCGGACAGGTTATGGGAATAATTTGGAAATAAAGATTTTGTACTCTATTTTTGAGTTTCTCTCCGTTTTTGCTCAATCCAGTCGATTGCTGCCAGAAGTCCATCAGCGGTAAGTGCAAAGGCCGTCTCCTGTGCATCCTCTCGAAGCTCATAGCACAAATCATTTAGCCAGATAGTGGCCTTAAGTTCTTCGCCGGACTTTTCAATCCGGTAACGGAAAGAGCCAACGTTTCCGTGATACACATTATCACTTTCAAAATAGGCGATGGTTGGAATATCATATCCGTTGTGCAGCATGACCGTGATTCCTCCTGTGATCTTATTCTCTACTAAGTATACGAAAACAGGGGGACAAATGCAAGGAAGAGAAAAGCGCCTTTTCATCGAACGGGACGGGAAAAGAGAGGATTATCGCAGGAATTCGATGAATATCGAGCGAAAAGTACCCTATGGGAGGATTCAGATACGCGTTTTAGGGAATGTGGTTGCTATTTGTAAAAAGCTTTCCTATAATGAGAAAAACTACTAAATTCTGGGAGAGTAGAGGAAGAATGGTAGATAAAATCAGACTTTTATTAGTAGAAGATGAGGCGGATGACTGCAACCGTTTTGTCGAATATGTCGATGGCATGGAAGAGCTTGAAATGATCGGAGTGACAGACAGTGCCGAACGTGCCATAGAATTGGTGGAGGAGCTGCTTCCAGATGTCATTGTCATGGATTTGGAGCTCAGCGAAGGCGACGGAATTGACGCAATTTTCAGGATTCGAAAGCTTACTCTTCCCTTTGACCCCTATATTATTGTGACGACCAACACCACCTCCCAGCCCACCTTACAGATGGTAAGGGACAATGGCGCAGATTTTGTCGTGACCAAACAAACCAGAGGATACGGCCCTAAGCAGGTGGTCAATGTCATTTTGCGAACAAAAAAATATCTGAGGAAAAAGGCAGAAGGAGAAATGATTGCCGCACAGCCGGCCATTGAAGCGGTGTCTCCCGATGCGAAGCGGGAACGTCTGGCGCGCCGCATAAAAACGGAGATGTCCTACATCTCCTTGATGCCCGGAAAACATGGATACCGTCTGCTTGTGGACGCGGTACTGATGGTACTTGACCATCCAAATGATATATTGATGGTGACAAAGGACATCTATCCGGCGCTTGCCAAAAAATATTCCATCACTTCCAAAAACGTGGAACGGGCAATTCGCAGTGCGATTGAATCCGCTTGGAATCATGCGGGGTTTGAGGCGCTGGAACGCCATTGCCCGGAGCTTATCAATGCAAACCGGGACAAGCCGACAAATAAGGAATTTATTTACTACTTGTCAGACAAGATCCGCTCAAGCCAGGTGATATAAGCCAATAGGCCCGGAAGGAACGATCCTTCCGGGCCTATTGCAAGAATCGGGGAGAGTATTACAGCTTGAACAAAGCGAGCACAATGAGCATTATACCGCTGAGCCAAGACAAATCAAGCGATGTTTTTTGAGCAATCTTGTTTCCGATTAAACAGCCAAGAATGACTGCCAGAGCGTTGACAATCAGTGAAAGAATGACCGCCTGCAAAAGGATGATACTTCCCAATGCCGCGCCAAATCCCGCGGCGAGTCCGTCCAGGGAGAGTGCTGCAGAAAGTGAAGCTGCTTCTTTTGGGGAAAGTGTGTGGGACATATCGCGGTCGGCTTTCTCCGGATCCGCATAGATATTGAGAATAAAAGTCAGGTGCAAAGCGGAAAAGGAAATCTTTCGATGAGAAGCCTTATGCTTGCGAATGTAATGCTTGATGGAGCTGTCACAAAGCTTGGCTAGTCCCAGTATCACCAAGATGAGGCAGCAGATGATCTTTGTGAGCATTGGGGGGACGAAGGGGCGAATCAAAGAGCCAAACAAAAGCGATACGCCCAAAAACATGCTGCACACCAGAGTAATGATAACGACTGAGGCGGGAGGAATCCGGATTTTTGAGGTGCCATAGGCAAGACTTGCAACGAAAGCGTCAATGCTGACTGCCATTACCAGCAAAACCGTTTGAAGCAGGGAGAGAAGCCAAGAACCCATCTGAGTCACACCGCCTTTTTCGGGTTTCATAGTATCATATTCCAATATCGAGCGGCGGGTGACAAAATTGCCCGGGATTTCCCCATGAGGAATATCCCGGGCAGGCGGTTATTTGTCTGCGGGAAAAAGGATACCGGCATCCTTCCGAATGGCGTCCATACAAACAAGTGCCTGGCGGGTGATTGCCAGCTCCTGCTCCGGCAGGACACATAAAGAGGCATAGTGGAGAAAGGCTTTGATTTCATAGCGCATTTCATCATCAGGCTCCTGCTCGTAGAGAATCTCTGTGGAGCCGTCTCGGTAGTGTATTTCTGCTTTGGAAAGATTGGTAATGCGGTCAAACAACAGGTTCCCGTTTTCTCCCTGGATTTCACAGGGCAGGTTAGAATCCGTGATTTTGGAATAGGTAACCTCTCCAAGCATTTCCCCGTAATCAAACAGGACACTGCCTGCACCATCCACACCGGTGTGCAGAGGGATTACCAGGGAACGAATCGCGTGCGGGGCACCGAACAGAGCAATCATCGCATGGATAGGATAGACCCCGATGTCCATCACAGCCCCGCCTGCAATATCCGGGCGAAAGGCGTTCTCAATGATTCCATGCTTGAAATTATCGTAGCGGGAGGAATACTGGCAAAACCGCAGGCTTGCCCGGCGAATAGTTCCAAGCTTTTTGAGGCCTTCGCGCACAGCTAAAAACCCCGGGGAGTAATCCGAACGCATAGCCTCGAGCAGCGTGACGTGGTGTTCTTCCGCCGTATGTACCATGTCGGTGAACTGCATAAAATTAAAAGCCATCGGCTTTTCGCATAAGACATGTTTTCCCGCTCGCATCAGGCGAATCGCCTGCTCTGCGTGACAGGAGGTGGGGCTTGCCAGATAAACCGCATCGATCAGCGGATCTGCTTCCAGTTGTTCAAACTCAGTATAGTAGACAGGAGCGCTATGCCGGGCGGAGTACTCTCTGGCCCGTGCTTCTGTCCTCGAGTAAACGGCATACAGCTCAAACCCTTCACAGCGTTTTCCGGCCTGGATAAACCAGTCCGCGACAAAGTTGCTCCCCACAACTGCAAATTTCATCGTTCATCCTCCTGATACAGAGAGCCGGCATAAGCCGGTCTGCTTCAATTTTCATTCCTCTGTTTTATTTGCGTTTCCCTGGCCATTTTAATTTCTTGCCGTGACGGCGGGGATGCGAAAAGCAAATGCTATCATCTCTTACACAGAAAGACTGTCGCAAGAAAGTTTTAACGGCTTTACCGTGATTATAGCATTTTTTCGTTTGGGAGAATAGATCAGAAAAGGACTGTCCGGTACCCCCTCAGGAATTACTCAAAATAGAAAAAATTTTCTTTTTCACCATTTACTTTTATAGTGTAGAGTGTTAAACTATAGTCCGACATATTTGGAAAAATGTATGCGGATGTAAAACATATTTCGGAATTTCTGGAAAGGGAATAGGAGAAAAAATGAACAGCAGATTAAAAGATATCAACGTGGGATTTTTGTTTAAAGCTGTTTTATCGCTTGAAACCATGGAAGAATGCTATAAGTTTTTTGAGGATTTGTGTACGGTTCCGGAGCTTAAGGCTTTGTCCCAGCGGCTTCAAGTCGCAAAGATGCTCGATGAGCAGTATGTTTATAGCGACATCGTGAGAGAAACCGGGGCATCTACAGCAACCATCAGCCGCGTCAACCGTTCTCTGGAATATGGCTGTGACGGTTACCGGGTGGTATTTGACCGCTTGGCGGCAAAGCAGCCGGAGCAGAAAGAAGAGGAATAAGATGGCGCAGTATGAAACGTTTGCGCAGTACTATGATACGCTTATCTGCGATGTCGACTATGCCGCGCGTGCGGTATATTTTGATAAGGTGATTACAAAATTCGGGGGCTCGCGCGGCATTATGCTCGATATAGCATGCGGCACAGGCTCCCTTTCCTTTGAGCTGGAAAGGCTCGGATATGATGTGATTGGGGCGGATCTCTCGGAGGAAATGCTCGCCATTGCCAACGAAAAACGCTATGAGTGCCACAGCAAGGCCCTGTTTTTGAATCAGTCGATGCAACAGCTTGATTTATACGGGACAGTGGATGCTGCTGTCTGTGCGCTCGACAGCATCAATCACATTACGGACCGGGAAGAGTTGGTAAAGGGGTTTGAGAAAATCTCGCTGTTTTTACACCCGGAGGGGGTGTTTGTCTTTGATGTCAATACAATATTTAAACATGAGCACATTTTGGCTAATGAGACCTTTGTCTATGAGTGTGAGGATGTTTACTGTGTCTGGCAAAACGAATATCAGCCGGATACCCGCTGCGTTGACATCCATCTCGATTTTTTCAGAGAGTGTAAGGATGGCCGCTATGAACGGCAGGAGGAATCCTTTTGTGAGCGGGCGTATTCCGATGCGGAGTTACGGGAAATGCTGGAAGCGGTAGGCCTTCAGGTTGTTGCCTGCTATGACAGTGATACGTTTGAACCGGTGCGCCCGGACAGCCAGCGGGCTGTTTATGTGGCAAAACACGTGGAATAGAGAACGGGACTGAAAACGATGGAGGTATTATGGGAAGATTAATCAGAGCAATTTCATCGGACGGCGGCATCATGATGTGTGCTGTTGATTCTACCGATATTGTGGGAAAAATGGAGCAAATCCATCAGACGTCTGCTGTGGTCAGCGCCGCACTCGGCAGGCTGCTCAGTGCAGCGTCGATGATGGGCTCCATGTTAAAAGGAGCGGACAACAGCATCACGTTGCGCCTTGCGGGAAACGGTCCTGTCGGTTCGGTAATCGCAGTTTCCGACAGCAGGGGAAATGTGCGGGGTTATGTGGCTAACCCGATTATGGAGCTCCCGCTTAATCAATATGGAAAGCTGGATGTAGGAGGCGCTGTCGGGAGAGAGGGCAGTCTCTATGTCATCAAGGATTTAGGGCTTAAGGAGCCCTATATCGGGCAGACGCCGATTGTATCCGGAGAGGTTGCGGAGGATATCACTTCCTATTATGCGGCGAGTGAACAGATTCCGACCGTATGCGGCCTGGGAGTGCTCGTCAATCCGGATTTGACAATTCGCTCCGCCGGCGGATACCTGATTCAACTCTTGCCTGGTGTTGAAGAAGATGCAATCGACCAGCTTGAGGCCAATATCAACGCATTGGATCCGGTCTCTAAAATGCTCGATGACGGGCTTACTCCGGAGCAGATCTGTTTTCAGGCTCTTGATGGTTTTGAACCTGAGATTCTGGACACCTTCCCGGTGGAATACCGGTGCAATTGTACCCGTGCCCGGGTGGAGAAGATGCTGCTGAGCTTGGGGGACAAGGAGCTCGCTGAAATGGCCCAGAGCAGGGAAATGACCGAAATCTGCTGTCATTTCTGTGATAAAAAATATCGCTTTACACCGGAAGAAATGGATGCACTCCGGCGGGAATCCAAGAAATAGGACGAATGGAGAAATACCTTGTCTCAGGCGCTTATATATGCCTTGGGACAGGTCCTGTTTCTACAGACAAGAGGAAAGAAGAATTCTGTGGGATTTTCAGAAAAGCTGTAAAAAACAGTTGACACTTTTTCTTTCCTGTGGTATTATAAAACACGTCGCAAAACGGCGGTGGTCCTTCAGGAAACGGAATTGTGATTCGAGAAACAGTGTGGGAGCATAGCTCAGCTGGGAGAGCATCTGCCTTACAAGCAGAGGGTCACA
>UQSL01000065.1 GCA_900543705.1 uncultured Oscillospiraceae bacterium | reverse complement strand
ACAGACAACAAGCCCTTTCAGTTGCTTGAACAATTTTGCTTTTTTATTGTCTAACCTTTTGGGGTCACTTCATTTTTCCGGCGTATTTTAATTTACTGATGATATCGGCAACATACAGCCCATTGGCAGCCGCCTGAGACAGGGAACGGGTAAACCGAGCACCGTCGCCCAGTGCATAGATTCCGATGCATCCGTCAATACATCTGCGATGCTCCAAATCTGACCCTTTTTCTTGGAGGGCTATAGTAAGGGAAGGAGCGTTTTTCGCGATCCCGGTATTCGTACATGAGACCACCAATTCTACCGCCTATAATCGCGACGTCATAATGCTGTTTCATCGTTTCCTCTTTTTACAGCAATACCCCCAAACGCTTTGGGGGTATTGCTAAGTGTTCCTTTCCTATCTTGTAGTATCAGCCGTTATTCCTGTACAGCTGTCTGCTGCTTTTTCAAAGCCTCTGAATAAATGGTCAGCAGATAGTTTGCAAGGTCTGCCGCACCGGACTTTCGCACGGATTCGATTACCGATTTTTTCAGCTGTGCGAGCTCTTCCGGAGATTTGTCGCGGATTTTCTTCATCTCCTCCGCCATTTCCTCTGCAGAATTGAAGACATATCCGTTGACTCCATTTCTCACCTGGTTTTCGTTTAGGCGGTCGAGTCGCTGCAGTACCGGCAGGCCGGTCGCCATGCCTTCGAGCATGGAAATGGAATTGGTATCTGACGTAGAAGCTGTAACGTAGAAATCACAGGCGGCAAGATATGCCGGTAGGTCTTCATGAAGGATTTTCCCGGCGAACGTTACCATATCGCTGATTTTCAGGGCTGTCGCCTGTTCTCTGAGTTCCTCAATGCAGGGGCCGTCCCCAATGACAATCAGGTGGAGCTTATCTTCCGGCCTGATGGTCTTCGCCCAATAGTCAAGCAGGACATCTACGCTTTTTTCCCGGCCGAGACGGCCTACAAAACAACAGATGGTGGCGTCCTCCGGAATTTGATAGCGCCTGCGCAGCTCATCCTTAACTTCCTTGGAAATTTTATCCGGATTAAACCGATCAAGCTCCACAGCGTTTGGTACCACATTGACCATCTTCGTAACGCCGACATTTTGTAGATATTCCTGACATTTTTTCGACGGTCCCGTGATTTCAGTTGCAGAGTTGGCAATCGCCCTGGAATAGCGGTGGGAAATCTTTTTTACAACCGGTAGCAGGGCTCGCGGAGCAACGTAATAGAGGTACTCGTCATACATTGTGTGCAGTGTGTAAACAAGTGGTTTTTTCATAATTTTTGCAATCATAATTCCGGACAGCCCAATTCCGAATTCCTGATGGACATGAATGATATCCGGGTCAAAATCTTCAATAAATTTTAACCGCCGACGGCTGACCGGACTAGCCAGTCCATAGCCATACAGTCTCTGTGACCGGTGGGCTGGACAGTGGAGGACATCGTCTTTCAGATAATGCCTTCTCGTATCCGGGTCCGCAGTAACAACCAGGACGGTATGTCCAAGTTGCTCCAGTCCTTCTTTCAAAATTTTAATGTGGGTAACGACCCCATTGATATAGGGTAAGTAAGTTTCGGTAAAAATTGCGATTTTCAAAAAAATGCACCCCTTTACTTAAGCTTCCTGCGAGAGTATTCTTATCTATTACCCTGGTTCAGAGCTTGAACGTTGCAATACCGTATGCATGGATTTTTTGACAGCAATCGAAAGTATAATAACAACATTTCCTGACTTTCCAAAAAGTTATCCTTCCGTTATTATACCATAAGAAAGCCATTTCGCAATATCTCTTACAAAACAGAAAGAATATCAAAATACTATTTGAAATTCACTATAGTATCATATATAATAAAAACATAAATATGGATTTTTGCGTTTTGGCATTTGGTTACATTGCCAATATTTAGAGCAGAAATTTAGAAATTTTTATAAAGCTCAGAATTAGGGGGATTGGAATGAATACAACTTTCCACGTCAAACTCAGTAAACTCATTAAAGAGTTCCATTTAGAAACCCTATATACTCCCTGTGATCCATCTGAAATCCTGATTCAGAGCAGCGACGTCAACCGTCCCGGCCTTAATCTGGCCGGTTTCTTTGAGTATTTCGACAATCTGCGCATTCAAATTATCGGAAAAGCAGAATCCGCTTATCTGGAAAGCATTTGTGAGGATTCCATTGCCTACAGCATGGACATGTTCTTTTCCCAAAAGCCTCCTGCAGTTGTTATCACCAGAGGCCTGGAAGTCAAGGAAGTTATGATGAAGTATGCCAAGCGCTATGAAGTCCCGATTCTGCGCACGAATGAGACTACGTCCACTTTTATGTCGAGCCTTAACGCATTGTTAAATGTTGAACTCGCTCCCAGGATTACCCGCCACGGTGTTCTGGTAGAAGTCTACGGCGAAGGAATCCTGCTGCTCGGAGAAAGCGGCGTCGGAAAAAGCGAGACGGCAATTGAGCTTGTCAAAAGAGGACATCGTTTGATTGCGGACGACGCGGTTGAAATCAGACGGGTTTCTAACCGTACGCTTGTCGGAAGTTCTCCGGAGAACATCCGGCACTTTGTAGAGTTGCGTGGAATTGGAATCATCAATGCCCGGCGCATCTTTGGTATGGGTTCCGTCAAGGTAACGGAAAAAATCGACATGCTGATCCAACTGGAGCCGTGGGATCAGAACAAGGTTTACGACCGGATGGGAATGGAAAACGAATACACCTCCATTCTTGGGTTAAAAGTTCCATCCCTGACAATCCCGGTTAAGCCGGGACGAAATCTTGCCATCATCATTGAAGTTGCAGCTATGAATAACCGTCAGAAGAAGATGGGTTATAATGCAGCACAGGAGCTTTTGGAAAAAGTGGGAATGGCCCCTAGTGACGATAACGGAGTCGACTGGAACGCCTATTAAATAGTGTCTGCCATATTACAATTTTTTTACCAACCATTTTATAATGTTTATTGTATTGTTTAAAATATAGGAGGATGAACACATGAAATACTGTATTGGAATTGACCTCGGAGGAACCAACATCGCAGTTGGCGTTGTCGATGAAAACTATGAAATTGTTGCACGCGCCAACATGAAAACGAATGCCCCGAGGCCGGCGGAAGAAATTGCAGACGACATGGCAAAGGCCACCCAAAAGGCAATTGATGCAGCAGGCCTGACCATTGACGATATTGAATGGGTCGGAATCGGCAGCCCGGGTGCTGTTAATCAAGAAACCGGTGAGATAATCTTTGCCGGCAACCTTGATTTCCACGATGTCAACATAAAAAAACTCATGGAGGACAGACTTCATCTGACTGTTTATGTGGAAAATGATGCAAATGCAGCTGCCTTTGGCGAATGCCTGGCAGGCGCTGCAAAAGGCGTCAAATATTGTGTCATGGTGACTCTCGGTACCGGTGTCGGCGGCGGTATTATCATTGATGGAAAAATTTATTCCGGCTACAACCATGCAGCAGCTGAAGTCGGCCACATGGTGATCGAGCGCAATGGCGTCGCATGCAGCTGCGGTAGAAAGGGTTGCATGGAAGCCTATGCTTCAGTAACGGGTCTTATCCGTATGACCAAGTCAGCGATGCTCCAGGATGAAAAAAGCAAGATGTGGGATCTGGTTCATGGTGATATCAACGAAGTCAGCGGCCGTACCTCTTTTGATGCAATGAGAGAAGGCGATGCTTCTGCACAGAAGGTCGTTGACGAATATATCGAGTACCTTGGAAACGGTATCTCCAGCTTTATCAACATCCTTCAGCCGGAATATCTCGTTATCGGCGGCGGTATCAGCAAAGAAGGGGAAACTCTGCTTGCTCCTCTGCGTAGAATTGTAAAAAGAGAGTCCTTCAACGTCGGCGGCGAAGCCATGAGAACTAAAGTTGTTGCGGCAAAACTCGGCAACGATGCGGGTATCATTGGAGCGGCCTTCCTTGGAAAGAACGCTCAATAATTATTTTCGGAGGTTTTCCAATGTCTTATATTTCAGCACTCGAGCAGATCGCGAAGCAGACCGGCTGTGAATATAAGCTTTCGGAACCGATGTCCAAGCACACCACATTTAAAATCGGCGGCCCGGCGGATATTTTTCTGGAACCGGATCGCGAAATACAGATAAGTACTGCACTCCGTTACTGTCATGATAACGGGGTGCGCTGCTATATTATCGGCAACGGTTCCAATCTGTTGGTTCAGGATGCCGGTATTCGTGGTTGTGTCATACACATCGGGCCTAAGCTTTCCGGTATCACACTCAGCGGCGAAAACGAAATTACCTGTATGAGCGGCACAAAGCTCTCTACTCTGTGCCAATTTGCACTTGAACAGAAACTGACCGGATTGGAGTTTGCTTACGGTATTCCCGGTTCTGCCGGTGGTGCTGCTTTTATGAACGCCGGAGCCTACGGCGGGGAGATGAAAGACGTTATCATCCGCTGTTCCCATGTCACAATGGATGGAAAGCAAAATAGCTTTACAGACGAAAAGCTGCAATTTGGGTACCGACAGAGTATCTATTCTCTGCATCCGGAAGACTATTGTATCTTATCGGTTACAGTTAAATTGGTACCTGGAAAAACAGAGGAAATCAAATGTAAAATGGATGAGCTTTACAGCAAACGTGTTGCGAAACAACCGCTGGAATATCCCAGTGCGGGGAGTATGTTTAAGCGGCCGAAAGGCGCATTCGCTGGTGCTTTAATTGAGCAGTGCGGACTCAAGGGATTTCAGATCGGCGGCGCTGCCGTCAGTACCAAACACAGTGGTTTTGTGGTCAATCTGGGAAACGCTACTTGTGAAGACGTCAAGACATTGATTGCCCATATTCAAAAGACGGTTTTGGAGCAGACGGGCTTCACTTTGGAATGTGAGGTTAAACAGATTTAACTAAATTTAGGACGGAACAAGTTTTGGGAGGCTTACGGATATGGAGCTGGTTATCATTACCGGTCTTTCCGGCGCTGGCAAAACAAAAACCCTACAGGCTTTTGAAGACCATGGCTTTATGTGCTGTGACAACGTTCCTCCGCTTTTGTTGTACGATACTGTCCGCACCTTTGAAACGGTAACACAGAAAATTGCAATTGTCTGCGATCTTCGTTGCGGCAAGCTCTTTTTGCAGTGGAACGATAGCCTAAAAACACTGAAAAGTAAGGGATATCAATATAAAATCCTCTATCTTGAATGTGAAACGTATCAGCTGGTTTCCCGGTACAAAGAGCTGCGCAGAGTCCATCCGTTCAGCGACCAGTTTACTCAAATTGAAAGCGCGGTTTCTGCGGAGAGCGAATTGCTTAAAAGTGCAAAGAAACGAGCGGATTTTCTCATCGATACGACAAAGCTGACACTGGCACAGCTCAAGGAGACTATCACGCAGATTTGTATGAGTTTCACTCGGCCGATTACGATCCGACTGGTTTCTTTCGGAGTAAAATACGGCTCCTGTATGGATGCGGACCTTCTGTTTGATGTCCGCTGTTTTCCCAATCCCTACTATATTGAGGAATTAAAGCGGAAGACAGGTTTGGATCGCTTCGTACAGGAATACGTGATGCGGTTTCCAGAGTCTCAGCAGCTTTTAGATAAACTGCTTGATTTGCTCACCTTTATGATCCCGCTTTATCAAAAAGAGGGAAAAAGTCTTCTGACTGTCGGCATCTGCTGTACGGGAGGAAAGCACCGGTCTGTGGCCTTTGCAGCAAAGCTCAGCGAAAAATTGAGGGAAGCTGGTTTTCCGTGTTTTGCCATCCATCGGGATGTGGACAAAAAGGAATAGGGGGAATCAAAATGTCCTTTGGCTTTGATTTGAAAAAGGAACTGGCCGGCCTGTCGCCGGAAAAAGATCTGCAACAGGCGCTCGCCTATGGTCTGTTTCTGTTTTCTCGTACATTTTCTCCCGTTTCTGTATCCATTCAAACGGAAAGCCCTTATGTACTGGAACTCTACTGTAATCTAATGCGTTCGATCGCCGCAATAAATCCAAAAATCAATTCCAGTAAACCCAAAAGAAGCGTTAAACGTACCTATTCCGCCGTTGTGGAACCGCCGGAGTGCATTCAGATTCTGGAGCTTTTTCATCACCACCCGGAGGAAATTATCCTGCGGGTACATGGTGAAAACGTTGACAGTCTTGCAAAGATAGCCTGCTTTTTCCGTGGGGCTTATCTTGCCTGCGGCAGTATCAGTGACCCAGTACGTGGGTATCATCTAGAGTTTTCTACTCCTCATCAGAAGTTGGCGCGGGATTTGGCACGGCTGTTAGAAGAACTGGGGATTCCCCCAAAGCTGACCCAGCGTAAGGGGAGCCATATCCTCTATCTTAAAGAAAGTGAGAATATCGAGGACCTCTTGACCACAATGGGAGCTGTTCACTCCTCCTTGGAGCTGATGAACATTAAAATCTACAAAGATTTGCGCAACAAGGCAAACCGTGTGACAAACTGTGAAACTGCAAACATAGAGAAAACCATTGTTGCCGCTTCTATTCAAGCGCAGGACATCCAGTATATCCTGCAAAAGAGGGGAATCGATTTTCTTCCGGATGAGCTAAAGGAAATCGCCCTGCTCCGTCTGGATAATCCGGATCTTTCCTTAAGAGAACTCGGGGAACTGCTCAAAGAGCCTATCAGCCGATCCGGTGTCAACCACCGGCTCAAGCGGCTGAGTAAGATTGCCGAGGAGCTCAGAGAAAAGGAAGTTTAATTGCTGTCAGATACAAGAAAGGAATCCATATGGCCGATCCATTTGTCCATCTGCATGTACATACGGAATATAGCCTGCTCGACGGAGCCTGCCGCATCAAGGAGTATGTCTCCCACATAAAAGAAATGGGGCAGTCTGCTGCCGCCATCACTGATCACGGCGTCATGTACGGGGTCATTGATTTTTACAAAGAGTGCAAAAAACAGGGAATTAAGCCGATCATCGGCTGTGAAGTCTATGTCGCACGCCGTACCCGTTTTGATAAGGTACATCGAATCGATGTCAGTCCCTATCATCTGGTCTTGCTGTGCAAAAATATGGAGGGATACCGCAATCTCAGCAAGCTGGTATCCCTTGGCTATATTGACGGGTTCTACAATATGCCGCGTGTGGATGAGGAACTGTTGCGCAAATACAGCGGAGGATTGATTGCCTTGTCCGCCTGTCTTGCCGGGAAAATCCCTCAGACACTGCTGCATGAGGATTATGAAACTGCAGTCAAATATGCAAAAGAGCTGGAAGATATTTTCGGCAAGGGTAATTTTTATTTGGAACTACAGAATCATGGGATTCACGAACAGCAGGTTATTTTGCCGAAACTCATCCAGTTATCCCGTGACACCGGCATCGAATTAGTTGCAACAAATGATGCACACTATATCAAAAAAGAGGATGCCAGAATGCAGAACATTCTCATCTGCATTCAGACAAACCATGTCTTTGGGGAAGAAAACGGGATGGAATTTGCAACGGAGGAATTCTACCTGAAAAGTGGTCGGGAAATGGCTGCCTTGTTCTCCGAAGTCCCGCAGGCCATCTCCAACACAACAAAAATTGCCGAGCAATGTAATATAGAATTCGAGTTTGGCATCACAAAGCTGCCACGCTTTACCGCACCCGATGGACGAGACAATACTGAGTACTTCATGAGCTTATGTGAGGAGGGACTAGAGCGTATCTATGGCAAAGACTGCTCGCCAAAGGTACGGGAGCGTCTCAATTACGAGACCGGAGTCATCCGGAAAATGGGCTTTGTGGATTATTTTCTGATTGTCGCAGATTTTATCCGGTATGCGAAATCCAAAGATATCCCTGTCGGGCCGGGACGAGGTTCCGGCGCAGGAAGCTTAGCTGCCTACTGCATGGGGATTACCGGAATCGACCCACTCAAGTATAACCTCTTGTTTGAACGTTTTCTTAACCCAGAGCGAATCAGTATGCCGGATTTTGATATCGACTTTTGCTATGAGCGCCGTGGGGAGGTTATCGACTACGTCATCCGCAAATACGGCAGCGACCATGTCGCACAAATTATCACCTTCGGTACTATGGCCGCCAAGGGAGCTGTCCGTGACGTCGGACGAGCTCTTGGCATGTCTTATCAATCCGTCGACTTGGTGGCGAAGAAAATCCCGTTTTCTCTTGGTATGACGATTGCCAAGGCTCTGAAAGAATCCAAAGACCTCAAGGCCATGTACGATTCCGACCGTCAGGTACGGGAACTCATTGATATGGCGCAGAAAATCGAAGGAATGCCCCGCCACGCCTCCACCCATGCGGCGGGTGTCGTCATCACTGATCTTCCGGTTGCAGACTATGTTCCACTGCAAAAAACAGAGGACATGATTGTCACCCAATTTCCCATGACTACACTTGAGGAGCTGGGGCTGCTTAAGATGGACTTTCTCGGCCTGCGCAACCTGACGGTCATCCACTACGCGCAGAATATGATTCGGGAGCATACTCCTGGTTTTGATATCGATAGGATTTCAACCGAGGATAAAGCCGTCTATGAGATGCTCTCGACTGGGCAGTCAAACGGGGTGTTTCAGTTTGAATCCGGTGGGATGAAACAGGTGCTGATTGGACTGTGTCCGGAAAACTTGGAGGATTTGATTGCGATTATCTCCCTTTACCGTCCGGGCCCGATGGATTCCATCCCGCGCTACATTCAAAACCGGCACCATCCGGAGCTTGTGACCTATAAGCATCCGTTACTGAAAGAAATTCTGGAGGTCACCTATGGCTGTATCGTTTATCAGGAGCAGGTCATGCAGATTTGTCAAAAGCTCGCCGGCTTTTCTTTGGGACGAGCAGACTTAATCCGACGTGCTATGGCAAAGAAAAAGCACGACGTCATGGAAAAAGAACGCCACAACTTCATTTATGGCATTGTGGAGGAGGACGGCACGATTGTGTGCCCAGGTGCTGTGCGAAACGGAGTCAGTGAAGAAATCGCAAACGATATCTTTGAGGAGATGTCAAGCTTTGCCTCCTATGCCTTCAACAAGCCCCATGCTGCTGCCTACGCTTACTTAGCCTATCAGACCGCCTATCTGAAATTCCACTATCCCAAGGAGTATATGGCGGCACTCATGTCGAGTGTGTTGGACAATACCTCTAAAATTATCGAGTATATCAACGAATGTCATCGGCTTTCCATCAAGGTTTTGCCGCCGGATATCAATGAGAGTTCAGAGAGCTTCACCGTCTGTGAGGAGGGAATCCGTTTCGGCCTCCTTGCTATCAAAAACCTCGGCCGGGCAGTGGTGCAGAATATCATCAAAGTCCGCCAAAAGGGGAAATTTACCTCCTTTTACGACTTTTGCGAGCGGATGTACGGGGAGGATGTCAACAAGCGGGCGGTGGAAAATCTGATTCGCTGCGGTGCCTTCGACTCTTTTCCTTCCAACCGGCGCCAGATGCTCCAGGCTGTGGACAGTGTCTTGGACTCCATCGATGACCAACGCCGGCGTAATCTGGAAGGGCAGCTCAATCTGTTTGAGAGCCCGGACATCGAGAAGCCGCAGGAACCAAGGCTGCCCTATGTAGAGGATTTTTCCCTAAAAGAACGTCTGCTGATGGAAAAAGACACCATCGGAATCTACATCTCAGGCCACCCGGTTGGCGCATATTCCGGGCTGATTGAGCAAAAGCAGACGGATTTGATCGCCGATATCCTGGCACAGGATATCAAAACCCGCTATCAGGACAAAACCATGGTGGGGATCGTATGCTCAGTGGAATCCAGAAGGGCGAAAAATACGAAAAATGGGGCGATGATGGCCTTTTTGACAATTGAGGATACAACTTCCACCATGTCGGTTCTGGTATTCCCGAAGGTCTTGCAGGAGTACTCCAATCTGCTCTCAGAGGGCAATATTGTCTATCTGACCGGAAAACTGTCTATCTCGGAAGAAGAGGCGCCCGTCGTCCTCTGTGAAGCCGTTTACACACCGGCTGAATTGAAGGACATTGACCATAAGGCGCTAATGCAGGGAAGTAGGGGAAGGGGGTCTTATTCGCAGGAGAATCCCTCATTATCCCCGCCGCCCACCAAACGGTATGGACTGTATTTAAAAGTAAAGAACAGGGAAGATCCGAAGCTTGCCAAGGCGCTTAATGTTATTTCCATTTTTGAAGGTGTTACCCCTGTCTATGTCTATTTTGAGGACACCAGGAAATACACCTGTGCACCAAAGTATCTTTGGACATTTGTCAATACGCCCTTGATAAAAGAATTGCAACGGATTTTAGGACCGGACCGGGTAGTATGTCGTATCCCGAAAGGGGAAAAATAAGTTCACAAAAAAACGGCGGGATTTTCTATTGCACGTGCATTGACAGGAACTGAAAACAGTGTATTATATTATTAGGATAATAGGCAAAGTAAATCGCTACTTTGACAGGAGGATTTTGTGTTATGGGAAAAACTGTTAAGACAATCGGCGTTTTAACCAGCGGGGGGGATGCTCCGGGAATGAACGCCGCTGTCCGTGCTGTGGTGAGAACCGCTATTTTTAATGGTATTCGAGTAATCGGCATCCGCCGCGGATATAATGGCCTGCTAAACGGGGATATGTTTGAAATGAATCTGAGAAGTGTCTCGGATATTATAAATCGTGGTGGCACAATTTTGTATACCGCCCGCTGCCTGGAGTTCAAAGAGCCCGCAGGTGTTGAGAAGGCGAAGAATATCTGTATTGAAAGCGGAATTGACGGATTAGTTGTCATCGGCGGCGACGGCCCTTAACGCGGTGCAAAGGAAATATCTAAACTTTGTATTCCCTACGATCGCGCTCCCCGCAAGATAAAAAACGAAATTC
>UQSL01000064.1 GCA_900543705.1 uncultured Oscillospiraceae bacterium | reverse complement strand
TTTTCCTACATCAGGGGGCTTTTGTCCATTGTCCGTTTTTACTGGTCCTGTTCAGTTCATGCCCTCAGCAAGGGGGTAAAAATCATCTTATCTCAGATTATTCTGCAAGCGCCGCCTTAATCATGATGGCACATTCCAAACGCTTCTTTTCCAAGTCACATGCAAGCTTATGGGAATTGAGCAAATCCCCTGCATACTGCATATTGTTGGCATTGCAGCCACCGCTGCAATAGAACTTTGCCCAACATGTCGGACAATCCTTCTTGTCATAGACCGTTGTATGGGCAAAACGCTCTTTCATCTCAAGATCCAAAGTATCATCAAGGACACTTCCCATCTTCCACTCCGGGTTGCCTACAAACTGATGGCAGGGATAAACATCCCCATCCGGGGTAACTGCGACATATTCATTGCCGCAGCCGCAGCCGCGAAGCCGCTTGATGGCGCAGGGACCTTGATCCAAATCAATCATAAAGTGGAAGAAATTGATGGCGTCCCCATTTTTCTTATGCTCAATGATTCTTTGGGAAAGTTTCTCATACTCCGCAAAAATCTCAGGGAGATCCTCCTCAGTCAGCGTATAATCATATTTCGGATCGGAGACGACCGGCTCCACAGAAATCTGGTCAAATCCTGCGTTATACAGATGCTCAACATCCTCCGTGAAGTCTTTGTTAAACTTCGTAAATGTCCCACGGACATAGTACTGGTCGTGGCCGCGTTTTTCCACTAGATGCCTATACTTATCAATGATGGCATGATAGCTGCCCGTTCCATCTACGCGGACTCTCAAGCGGTCATTGACCTCCGGTCGCCCGTCAATGGACAAAACGACATTGGACATTTCCCGGTTGATAAAATCTATCTTGTCATCGGTCAGAAGCATTCCATTCGTTGTTATGGTAAAACGGAAGTTCTTGTTATACTTTTTCTCCTTCTGTCTTGCATATTCCACAACCTGCTTGACGACATCGAAATTCATCAGCGGTTCCCCGCCAAAAAAGTCAAGCTCCAGGTTATGTCTCCCTTGAGAATGTTCAATGAGAAAATCAATAGCCTTCTTGCCAACCTCCAGCGGCATATACTTTCTTCCCTCTCCGAAATCTCCGGTTGATGCAAAGCAGTACTTGCAGCGCAGGTTGCAATCGTGCGCAATATGCAGGCACATCGCCTTAATTGGCGCAGAGACCATGAGATTGGAAAAGGAAAACTGCGCATAATCATCCGCAGAAAAGAGCTGTCCCGCCTCATACAGTGCATAGAGTTCCTTGTAGCAGGCTTCGATATCCTCGGTGGAGTATTTGCCTTCCAGCGCCTGCTTTGCCTGATTTGGACATTGCTCTGTCATATTCTCATCCAGATAATCGAGCAACGCAAAGGACAGCTCGTCGACCACATGGACGGCACCGCTGTTTACATCGAGTACAATGTAGTACCCGTTTAGCATGTATTTATGTATCATCTTGTTCCCGCCTTTTGTCACATAAAGATAAGGGACAGCAAACTGCCCCTTATACTTCTTTTCCTATTCAATTTCCGCCATATAACTTCTTATTTCTCACATTTCTGGTTTGCAACCGTGCAGGAAGTTTTGCAGGCAGATTGACAGGAAGCCTGGCACTCGCCGCAACCGCCCTTGACAGCAGACTCTTTGAGGTTTGCTTTATTTAAAGTCTTGATGTGTTCCATAATAAAAAGCCTCCATTTGAGTATTTTTTTCTATTATAACATACAAAATTCTACGATTCAATCATTTCCGGCGTTTTTTTCTATTCACGCCGAAAAATCCTCCAAGTGCTGCGGGCAGTAGGCACAACAAAAGCTTGATAAATCCGGCAGTACCAAATCCGGCCTTTGTAAGCACCGTACTGACAATGCTCATAACTGCAAAGGCAATGAACCCGAGGATCCCCCCCATCACAAGACCCCGTTCTTTGGAAATACGGGCTGTCACATAGCCTCCCGCTAAAGCAGCCAGGGCAAGCACAACACAGGTCACTATAAACAGCATGGTGTCGGAAAAGTCCTTATTCATCAGCAAAAACGACAATATCATCAACAGGATTGTCAGAATTGTTAAAAAAGCCGCCGTTCCAATGATCAACGGCTTGAACCATTTTATCATAAGCGTTTTTTCTGATTTCGCCGATTTTGCCTGTGCTGTCCTCATAACAAAACAACCCCCGTTTTTCATATCACTTTATAGTAATGATATGAAAAAGGCAGGGGCGTTATGACCGGACAGGTTTCAAAAATTAAGCTTCGTCGTGAATTGTGTTATTGACCTGGACAGACCAGCGGGCAATCCGTATTTTACTTCTATCCGTACCGGTTTCGATGACGACAGTGTCGTCTCTCAGGCTGACAACGCGGCCAATGATGCCGCCGGTGGTGACAATTTCATCTCCGACCTGCAGGTCGCTGCGCATTTTCTGGACCTCTTTCTCCTTTTTCTTTTGCGGGCGAATCAAAAGAAAATAGAAAACAACGAGCATCAGAGCAATCGGCAGCAAGTTAATCAGGAAAAAGGATACCGGATTACTTGTAGCTGCCTCCGACGATGCGGCAGCATCCAAAAGGAACTGGTTCATCATGTGGTGTACACCTCCAAAAAATTTAACATCTCATATTATACAGGTTTGGACAGGCTGTTGCAAGCTTTTAGATTCTTTTCCCTAAAATGTTAACGTTTTCTTTATAAAACTTCTCAAAGGTGCCATTGTCCAGTACATCCCGGATTTTTTCCATCAGCGTATTATAAAAATACAGATTGTGCATCACTGCAAGTCGCATAGCCAGCATCTCATTTGCCTTAAACAGATGGCGCAGATAGGCGCGGGAAAACTTCTGGCAGGTCGGGCATGTGCATGCTTTGTCCACCGGACTGAGATCTCTTTCGTACTTGGCATTCATGATGTTGCGGATTCCGGACCAGGTAAACAGATGGCCATGTCTTGCATTACGGCTGGGCATGACGCAGTCAAACAAATCCACTCCACGGTGTATTGCCTCCAGGATATTGGTTGGCGTGCCGACTCCCATCAGGTAGCGGGGCCTGTCCGCCGGCATATATGGTTCCACCATCTCGATAATCCGATACATCTCCTCCGCCGGCTCCCCTACGGCAAGCCCTCCGATAGCGTAGCCGTCCAAATCAATCTTTGCGATTTCCTGCATATGTTTGATTCTCAAATCATCATACACACAGCCCTGGTTGATTCCAAAAAGCATCTGGTGCGGGTTTATCGTATCGTGCAGGGCATTCAAACGCGCCATTTCCTCTTTACAGCGGTATAGCCAGCGCACCGTACGGTCGCACGATTGTGCAGAGTACTCATGGGTTGATGGGTTCTTAACACATTCATCAAAGGCCATGGCAATCGTGGAGCCTAGATTGGACTGGATCTGCATGCTCTCCTCCGGGCCCATAAAAATGTGTTTACCATCGATATGAGAGGAAAAGTAGACCCCCTCCTCCTTAATTTTTCGGAGTCCCGCTAAAGAAAAAACCTGAAATCCGCCGCTGTCTGTCAGGATAGGACGTTCCCATCCCATAAATTTATGGAGCCCGCCAAGCTCTTTAATCAGCTTGTCGCCCGGGCGCAGGTGGAGATGATAAGTGTTGCAAAGTTCCACCTGGCACTTCAAATCCACTAAATCATAAGAGGATATTCCGCCTTTGATGGCGCCGCAGGTACCAACATTCATAAAGGCCGGAGTCTGTACTGTTCCATGAACGGTTTCGAAAATACCGCGGCGGGCGCTTCCCTCTTTCTTAATGACTTTCAGCATAATACACCTCGATTATTTCTCACTAAAATACTTACCTGGATATTTTACCATATTTCAGCCAAATAGGACAACGGTATTTTCCGTTGTCCTATGGATTGCTAATTCTGTATCATTTTGTGCGTTGTTTTGTTATTTACATTCACGGTAAATAGGTACCCTGTTACAATAGGAAAATAAAAGGTCACTGCTCGCCACAGCAATACGGCGGCGTGGATAATTGTCTGGGGAAAAAACATGGAAAACAGGGTGTAAAAACCAAACTCTGCTCCTCCGGCCGCCCCCGGCAGAGGGACAAAAGAGGTCAAATTCAAAACAAAGGCACTGGCAGCGATGATTGAGAAAAAAGTCGCGCCGGACAGCCCAAATGCACGGTAAAGCGCCCAAGGAATCAAAAAATAGGCGGTGAGCTGTACCGCAGTGATAAACATCATCCTGAATATCAGCGGAAGATTGCGGCGCATGGCAGCAAAGCCGTCATAAAAGCCCTCCAGCTTTTCTTTCATTTTTTCCATTGCCGCCTGCTTGTCCTTTACCAGCCGGAGATTCGCACCCAATCGGATGCCTAAAGCTAAAATATGAACGGTACCTTTGCGAAAACAGCAGATAAAGAGAAGTCCCGCAATGACAGAAAAATTGACGGCAAAACCAATGAGCACCAAAATCCCCACCCCGCTTATCTGGGTGGCAAACAGGGAAAAACGGAGCAAAAAGGTAATCAGCGAGTAAAACGTCAGCACGCTCTGGTAGACGATAAACTTGACCATCAGCGCACAGGAGGCGGATTCCAGCGGCATCCCTTCTTTGACAAGGCGATACGCCTGCACCGGTTGGCCGCCGCTTGCAAACGGCGTAATGCAGTTAAACAGCTGTCCAACCATGGACACCTTAAGAGATGAGAGGAAGTGCTGTTTGGGACGAAATTCTATTACCGCCAGATGAAGAGCATGAGATTCGAGTAGCCAGTAAATTCCCATCAGGCAAGCTGCCACAAAAAGCCATAGCGGACGTGCAGAAATTGCGGCCTCAAACAGATCCCTTGCCCCTTCCTTGTAAACCATATATCCCAATACAGCCGCGGAGATGACTGTAATAATCAGAATACTCCATTTTTTGCGCTTCATATCGGCTGCTCCTTTTTTCGTTTATGAGCGCTCAGAAGCCCCGGCTCAACAAGAGAGGAGTAAAATTCATCCCACATGGAAAGCACATGCTCTTTGGAATAAAAAGCGTGCCCCCGTTTAGAAGCATCCACCGCAGACTCATAATACTTGGAATCCGATTTCAGCCGGTCCAGGCAGTCGATAAATCCCTGCTGAGTGCTTTCATTGAGATAGAAATCAAACAGGATATCCGGATAGATGTCAAGGTCCCGAAGCAAAACCGGGACATGACAGCTCATAGCCTCCAAAATTGTCATTGGAAACAGCTCGTTGTAAGAGGGCAGGAACATCACGTCTCCCAAATTATAAATACCGTTCATCGCACCCCGCGGGACAATTCCGGTAAAATGAAGATTTTTGGGATGGTGCGCAAGCAGCTTGGAAATTTCCTGATAGCCGTCCGTCATCTTCCCAAAAGAAAAACCTCCGGCCCACAAAAACTGGAGATCCGGCATGCTAGCAGCAATCTCCGCAAATTCCAAAACACCCTTGCGTTTTTGCAGCTGGCCTGCACATACCACGGTGAATTTCTCCTGGTCCAAGCCATAATTTTGCCGCAATGTCCGCTTTTGCTCTGCCGACATCGGATGAAAATCCGTATCGTCGACAAAGTTGGGAATGTAAGTGACTCTTTCCCTTTCAATACCATAGGCGGCTAGTTTCTCGATAAAATCAGGGTTGACTACTACCAGGGCATCCATACTTTTATAAAAACGGATTAGATACCAGTAAAAAACTTTCCGTGCCAGATAAGGAATCTTCAGACTGCCTTCGACTGTCTCCGGCAGAAAATGTACATATCCGACTGCTTTACCATGAGATTTTATCACCGGCAAAGAAAAATAATACCGGAGATTAACCGTATGAAAATGAGTGATATCCGCGCATGCCAAGTGGTTTTTTGTCACCTCAAACCGGTCGGTGAGCCCACGGCGTACCAGACGAATCTGTTCTTCCCCCGCAGAAAGCACTCCATGTCCCATAACCTTATCCGCATGGGAGCGCATATTAATTAAATATTTACCTGATTTCGTCATAAAATCGTCCTTCAATTTCATTTATAATTATTATACCATAAAAGTAATCCAAGAATTGGTCCAATTATCTCGTATTTTGCTAATTCCGTCAAAAGTAATTGTTTCTCTTGTTTGATTTGCATTTCACATAAACGATCAAATCACGGCCAGTAAGAGGGGTTTTGCATATCCCACAATATCCGGCAACGCTTTTTTTGTTTTGCATCATCCGCCTGATCATTGTTCCTTTGCAAAAATAGTATATTTCCTGTCCACAGGCAGGACATTTTATAACATACTTTGCAAATGTTTTTCGATACTCCATTTTCCGTCTCATTAGCTCCAGTGAAGGAGCAGGCTCCGATGCCCTTGGCACAGCGCCAAAGCGGATACAGGCATTTTTCCATTCACTTCCATGAGGAGCAAGTTTTCCGATCGGATAGCTGTGACGGCAATAATAATGACAAAATTCATGCCGGATGGTATCAAGAAAAGCATCCTCTGAGTAAAGGGTTTCATCCAGCAACAGGAATGAAAATTGGAAAAATTCATTGCCGACGGCTGAATAGGTATAGCTGCCAAGCTTTGTAAAAGTCCTACTCAGCTTAATGGGCAATGTATGGGACGACATTCCTGACAGTTCGTCCAATCTCTTCAGTTCTGAAATAATACCGCTTTTTTCTCTCATTTTAACCCCTTTTTATTTAACAGCAAAAACGTAAAGATTTCCTTTGTTTTTTCTATAGGTATCCTAAAAATCATGTAAAATACAAAAAGGCCTCCCTCCAAGGGAGGTATGCGAAAGATCTCTTTCTTTTATTCTTTAAAGATGGATTGCAGTGCGGGCATCACTGCAAAAAGCACCATCGAAGTAATGGTTCCCATCACAATTCCGGATAAGATCAGTATGGGTGCATAGGCAAAGGTGGTCAAGGAGGCAAGCAAAAAGCTTGCTGCAATCAATTGTCCCAGATTGTGTCCTACTGCGCCGCAGATACTTACAAACCTGTAGGAAAAAACAGGTCTTTTTATTCGTATCAGTAAATACATCACAACTATGGAAAAAAAGCCTCCGCACATACTCATGAAACCGGCAACCGCACCCCTAGTAAGCAAAACAAATGCAGCTTTGAGCAGTCCGACTGTAAGCGCACAGGGCAGCCCCAAAAACAGCATGGTATACATTGTAACAATATTAGACAGACCAAGTTTAACACCGGGCGGGAGCAATCCTGCTGTGGGAATCAAGTTTTCCAGAAAGGAGAGGACACAGGCCAGAGCTAACAGCATACCAAGTAATGCCGCCTGCCTGCTTTTTTTCATCTGCAAATCCATTCCCCCTAATGAACAGGTTGCTCGTCATCTGTACTGCGTACGACGACCTTCGCCGGCAGACAGACGGCAGAGCCGCAATCACGTGGTACACAGCCAAACCCTTCACACAGCTTGTCCGGACATTGGGAGTTTACAAAGGAGACCCCCTCCCTGCTCACATGCAGCGTAACCGGATAGGCAGCATCGATATGAATATCATAATCATTGAGCACTTGACTGAGATAAATCGTCTGATAAGCTTTTCCGTCCACAGTAATTACTACCCGGTCAGAAGAAGGCTTGTAAAACGCCAATACCAAGCAAACTATAGACAGGGCTACGGAAGTTATCAGAACTGCCAGAGTTTCCCACCGGCTCATTTTCTTTTTGCTGGAATCAATCATGGCATTTCCTCTAAATTACACAAATCCGTACCTAACATCGAAAATGAAAAGCAGGAATGATTTCGTTCGCCATCACCGCAATATAGGTCTGGCTATAATTAAGTATACCATATCGATAAAAAGAGCGAAAGCGGAAAAAACGGCAATTCCCTTGATACCGGTACATATATATATTACCGACCAAAGAAGGGGGCTGCTCTCATGTGTATCAAACTCAATTTAAAACTTCTGGCCGGAATGCTATGTGCCGTTATTCTGGCTGGAGTAATACCTTTTGGCATCAAAAGCGTTTCCGCTTCCACAGATATGTCCTCCCATGCGAAAAACACGGTGGAACTGCCGATCCTGATGTATCACCACATGCTCAAAAGCAGCAAACTGCTCGGGGATTATACCATTACTCCAACAGAATTTGAAAGCGATTTAAAGTATCTCAAGGACAATGGGTACACAACCGTAACCGTACAGGACCTTATCCGGTATTGTAACGGAGAAGCTCCACTCCCGGAGAAACCCGTCATGATTACCTTCGACGATGGATATGAGAGCACCTACGAATACGCTTATCCCCTGCTTAAACAATATGAAATGAAAGCGGTCGTATCCATCATCGGGTATTACACGGACCTATATTCCAAAACTGAGGATAAACATATCAATTACTCCCACCTGACGTGGTCAGAACTTCGGGAGATGACGGAATCCGGAGTATTTGAAATCCAAAACCATACTTATAATATGCATTCCGACAACACCCGTAAAGGGCTGAGAAAAAAGAACGGAGAAACAGAGGAAGAATATCGAAGCGCTATCTCCGCCGACCTCATCTTGGTACAAAATGAGATAAAAACCAATCTGGGAATTTCGCCAACCACATTTACGTATCCTTTTGGTTATATCACCAAAACCTCGAAGGAAATCGTAAAGGACCTGGGATTTCAAGCCAGCTTTTCCTGTGAAGAAGGAGTCAATGTACTATCGGGAAACCCAGAAGAATTGTATCAGCTTATGCGGTACAATCGTGTCCACAATGTATCCACTCAGCGGTTCATGAACAAAATTGCAAAGGGCAAACGCCGCAAACCCATCCCGTTTAAAAACCAGACTGATTCCAGTTCCAACAATTCCTCCTTTGATACTACAGAAAAATAGCGGTAAAAAGGCCGGAAGGAAAATTCCTTCCAGCCTTATTATTTATCCTCCCGTGTAATTCAGCACTGCGGGGTCGGTAAACGGATACTTGCGATAATACTCTTTTTCCTGTTTGTAAACGGAAGTTCTGTGTTGTTCGAGCAACTCCACTAAATCATAGACATCCACCCAAATTTCATTGTTTCCCTCTTTTTGAGATTCGTCAAAAATAAGCTGAAGCCCAAAGTGAAGATGTGGGACATTCATTCCATTTACGTTTTCTTTCGTGCTGTATCCGGTCATTCCCAGGTACCCGATGACATCGCCTGCCGTCACTATCTGGCCCTCTTGCAATCCTTCTGCATAAGGATGGTCCTTGCGCAGATGTGCATAGTAGTAATATCGTTTCTTATCAAAGCTGCGGATTCCGATTCTCCAGCCGCCATATTGATTCCATCCCATACACTCCACAACACCGGATTCAACCGCAGTGATTGGAGTCCCGATACTGCCGAGTAAATCGTTTCCCAAGTGTCGGCGTTTGTACCCATAACTGCGGGAGCTTCCAAAATCCTCATAATGAGAATAGCTGTATCCCTGTGCGATCGGAGAAAAGGCTTTGAGTCCATAGGCCTGCTTGATTTCCTTGTTCCCGTTTTCATCCTCCAGTTCTACCGCATAGTTACCGACCAAACCGCCGATGACTGCGGAGTATGCCTCATAATAGTAAGAGTAATACTCCATGTCAGCCGTAATTTCTTCCTGTGTTTTGCCCTCTCTGCGTTTGGCAAAATATGCATCCATATCTTTTGCCTTATAGCGGGAAAAATCCCCTCCATATTTTGCACCGAGATAAGCGAGTGTCTGTGTCCAGGGGATGGGGTCCTCTTTGTCATGAGTGGCAATGTCCTCATCAAGTGCTTTTTGCAGTGCGGAATAACAAACATCGAATTCCACCCACTTGATGTATTTTTTTTCGTTTTCCTTAGAGTCCGAGTTTGCCGCCTGGACTGCCACCATCGAAAACGCAATTACGACACACAGCGCGAGGACAGAAATCAAAACTCGTTCATTGCGTTTGACAAAATTTCGATTTTCCAAAAGCATCACCGTTCCTTTGTACCCATTATACGAACAAGGAACGCTTGATATTCAAGTATGTTTAAGGGGTTTTAAACCCATAGGTTGAAAAGCTATCCTTTTCAATCAGGATAAACCGCCCCAGAAAAAATAGACATTGAAAGAAAAAGCCTCCAATCGTAAGATAGAAAAATGATTGGAGGCTTTTACATGTCAGGGAAAAAAGGAACAAAAAGATATCCCGAAGAATGAAACGAGCAGATTGTACAAGAACACGCAGCAGGGCTACAGCATCTTGCACAATCTGTTCCGGCTGAGTGTTTATCTGCTCCGAGAGGGACAAGACTGCTTCCTGCTAATTTTTTTAATATAAGGCACTATGGTTCCTCCCAGCTGTTTTCTCAAGTATCTCAATCTAAGATACGTCCATCAGTGGATATGGTAATTACTTGCCAAGGAATAAATTTTCCGCTGTTTTTCAGTGCGGTAATCGCTGCATGCTCAATTCCCCCGCAGCAGGGAACCTCCATACGCACTACCGTCAGGCTTTTGATTTCGTTGTTATGGATGATTGCGGTCAGCTTTTCCGTATAGTCTCCTTCATCCAGCTTCGGACACCCGATGAGCGTCACCTTTTGGCGGATAAAATCCCGATGGAAAGAGCCATACGCATAAGCGGTGCAGTCAGCCGCAATCAAAAGGTTTGCACCATCAAAATAAGGGGCGTTTACAGGCACAAGCTTAATCTGTACGGGCCATTGGCGTAGTTGCGAGCCTCCATCCTTCCCTGTATAATTCTGCTGCGGTACGGCGGCTTCCCGCTCAAATTGTCGCGAACGGCTTCCAGGGCATCCGTGAGAGATTTCCATCCCCTGCGCCTGCATCTTTTTCTGTTTGTTTGCTAATACAGCAGATTCATCATATTCGGCTGCCTCCCGCTCCTCAAAGGAGATCGCTCCTGTCGGACAAGCCGGCAGGCAGTCTCCCAGTCCA
>UQSL01000063.1 GCA_900543705.1 uncultured Oscillospiraceae bacterium | reverse complement strand
CCGGGGCAGTTTGACCAGCGCGCGGACTCCTGTGCGCAGTGCATCCAGATTCTCTCGCAGGGAGACAAGCCAATTGTGCGCACTGCGCGTGTTATCGTCCTTTCCGGAACAGTGACGGACGAACAGCTCGACAAGATCAAGGCCTATGTCATCAACCCGGTCGAGTCCAAGGAGGCTGCTCTTGACACCTTTGACACTTTGGAGGTTCATTATGACATCCCGACAACCGTTGACACTCTGACCGGCTTTATCGGATACGACGAGGCACAGCTTGCAGAGTTCATCCAGACGCAGGGACTTGCGATGGATTTGGATGATATCAAGTTCTGCCAGAAATATTTCAAAGAGGACGAACAGCGCGATCCGACCATTACGGAAATCAAGATGATTGACACCTACTGGTCCGACCACTGCCGCCACACCACTTTTTCTACGAACATTGAAAAGGTAGATATCAAACCGGAATTCGTCAAAGCGGCTTTTGAGCGCTACCTGAACACCCGGGAGGAGCTTTACAAGGGTAAAAACAAACCGATCACCCTGATGGATATAGCGGTCATCGGCGCGAAGAAGCTAAAGGCGGACGGGATTCTCACCGACACGGACGAGTCCGAGGAAATTAACGCCTGCTCAGTCAAGATCAAGGTGGACGTCGAGGGCGAAGAGCAGGATTGGCTGCTCATGTTCAAAAATGAGACCCACAACCATCCGACGGAAATTGAGCCGTTCGGCGGCGCGGCCACCTGTCTCGGCGGCGCGATCCGCGACCCGCTGTCCGGGCGTTCCTATGTCTATCAGGCGATGCGCGTCACCGGCGCCGCCGACCCGACAAGACCGGAGAGCGAAAAGCTTGAGCACAAGCTGTCCCAGCGCAAAATTGTCACCACTGCGGCGGCGGGCTACTCCTCTTATGGAAACCAGATTGGACTTGCCACTGGCCATGTCCATGAGCTGTACCATCCGGGCTATGTGGCAAAACGGATGGAGATCGGTGCAGTTTTGGGCGCGGCCCCGCAGGAAAATGTGATCCGCGAGCGCCCGCAGCCAGGGGATCTGGTTGTCCTGCTCGGCGGCAGAACCGGAAGGGACGGCTGCGGCGGAGCAACCGGCTCCTCCAAATCCCACACCGTGAATTCCCTCGAGACCTGCGGCGCGGAAGTCCAAAAGGGCAACGCGCCGGAGGAGAGAAAGCTGCAAAGGCTGTTCCGCAACGGCGAAGTGACCCGGCTTATCAAACGCTGCAACGACTTCGGGGCAGGCGGCGTCTCGGTTGCCATCGGCGAGCTTGCCGACGGCCTTCACATTAATTTGAACAAAGTTCCAAAGAAATATGACGGACTCGACGGCACGGAACTCGCCATCAGCGAATCTCAGGAGCGTATGGCGGTTGTCGTCGCGGCAAAAGACGCAGAGAAATTCATTGAATATGCACACACCGAAAACCTCGAAGCAACCGTTGTCGCAGAGGTCACTGAGGACCCCCGCCTGGTGCTCGAGTGGAATGGGGTCAACATCGTCAACTTGTCCAGAGAGTTTTTAAACTTAAACGGTGCAACGAAATACACAGATATCGTAGTGGAGGACGTCAAGCCGTTTGAGGTTTCCGTCAAAGGAAGCAGTGCGGCGGAGAAGTGGGAGAATCTCGTCTCCTCGCTCAATGTCTGCTCACAGAAGGGCCTTGTCGAGCGTTTTGACTCCACCATTGGCGTAAATACCGTGTTGATGCCGTTCGGCGGAAAATATCAGCTAACCCCAGCACAGGCAATGGCCGCTAAGATTCCGGTGCTCGGCAAAGAGACCAAGACCTGCTCGCTGATGGGATGGGGCTTCAACCCCTATGTCTCCAGCGCAAGCCCATTCCACGGGGCAATGCTGGCGGTCATCGAATCGGTGGCAAAGGTCATTTGCGCATCCGGCAGCTATCACAAATGCTGGCTGACTTTCCAGGAGTATTTTGAGAGAACCCAGAACAATCCGTCCAGATGGGGCAAGCCGTTCGCAGCCCTGCTCGGTGCGCTCGAAGCACAGCTGAACCTCGGGATTGGCTCCATCGGCGGCAAGGATTCCATGTCCGGCACCTTTGAGGACATCGACGTACCGCCGACCCTGGTTTCTTTTGCGGTTTCCGTTAGCAATGCGGATAAGGTCCTCTCTCCGGAATTTAAGGAAGTGGGAAGCAAGGTCGTATTCCTTGCCCCGAAATTCGATGAGAACGGATTGCCCGACTTTGACAGCGTAAAGGCGATCTTTGACGAGGCGGAGGATCTGATCTCCTCCGGCAAAGTCAAGGCGGCTTGGGCTGTGACAAACGGAGGTATCGCGGAGGGCGTCTTCAAGATGGCGCTCGGCAACCGCATCGGTTTTGCGTTTGACACGACGGTTTCCGATGAAAAGTTATACGGCCCAACCAGCGGCGCGTTCCTGCTCGAACTCAATGAAGAAACCCCATGTTCCGGTTCCGTGATTGGACATACCGTAAAGGATTACACCATTCTTATTCATAGTGAAATCCTGGACCTTGCAAAGCTCCAGAAGGCATGGGAGGATAAGCTCGAGCCTGTCTTTGCCTGCAACATCGAAACAGGCAAAGAGCCGGTGAAGGAAATTTCCTACCGTCAGGAACAGCACGCCTCTGCTCCGGTGAAGATTGCACGCCCGAAGGTACTCATCCCGGTATTCCCGGGGACAAACTGCGAATACGACACCGCAAAGGCATTTGCCAATGCCGGGGCTGACCCGGAAATTGTGGTCATCAAAAACCTCTCGTCTGCAGACATCATTGAATCGGTTGAGTTGATGACAAAGAAAATCAAAGAGTCCCAGATTGTCATGCTTCCGGGCGGATTTTCCGGCGGCGACGAGCCGGACGGCTCCGGCAAGTTCATCACCGCCTTTTTCCGAAATCCCAGCATAAAGGAGAGTGTGATGGAGCTGTTGGGCAGTCGCGACGGCCTGATGCTCGGCATCTGCAACGGGTTCCAGGCGCTCATTAAGCTGGGGTTAGTCCCGTACGGTGAAATCCGCAAGATGGACGACACCTGCCCGACGTTGACCTTCAACACCATCGGACGCCATCAGTCCATGTTGGTTCACACCCGCGTGGCTTCCAACAAGTCTCCGTGGATGATGTATAACCAGGTCGGCGATGTGCACACAGTACCTATTTCCCACGGAGAAGGGCGTTTTGTGGCAAGCAGTGAGATGCTCGAGCAGCTTGAGCTGAATGGCCAGATTGCGACCCAGTACTGTGATTTGGACGGCAACCCGACGATGGATATCCGCTACAACCCGAATACCTCCCTGTGGGCGATCGAGGGCATTACCTCCCCGGACGGCAGGGTGTTCGGCAAGATGGCCCATTCCGAGCGTGTCGGCAACAATGTCTACAAAAATGTGGAGGGCGACAAAGACCAGCAGATTTTTAAAGCAGGCGTCGACTATTTCAGAGGATAATTTGTCATGCTCCCCTTTGTTAGTTCTGAGGGGTTTGCCGACAAAAAAGCTCCCGAACTGATTATGAATCGGTTCGGGAGTTTTTTCTGAGTAGGGTTTCTTGTCCGAAATTTTCCGAGAAATAAAAATTACTTGCAGGAAACGTCTCCATGATTAGGGATTCCTTTCATAAATTCCTGTAATTCCGTGCTGTTCTTTAAGAATTCCATATCTTTTTCAGAGCGAATCGACTGTATTAGGGACTTTTGAAGCTTTTGTCCAAAGGTTTTATCTACTTTTTTGGTTGGGATGTGGCGGTATAATGGGGATTGGTGAAGATCCCATTTTTTTGTCAGTGATTTTAACATGGGAATCAGCACTTTTAAACATTTGGCGCGGTTTTTGCAGGCAGAGTACAGTTGAAACTGTATTTAATTTTATGACCCGGAACAATGGTTTTTAGCAGTAAAACCATCGGGTATGGATATCCTCAAAGACCTGGTTACCACAGAAAAAACCGTGGAGAAGGCGTCCGCCTTCTCCACGGTCCTTTACAGGGGTTAAAAATATTCCAGCGTGACTTTTTTTCCTGTCTTTTCCAACTCTGCGGCCAAATCCTTGATGAGGTTAAGCTTTAACCCCAGGGAGACCGGCATTCCAGGGTTCTGGTGGGCCGGGTTGAGCGCGCGACCGACTAGGAAGTGGACTTCCGTGCAGTCCTCGAGCAGGAGCTTCGCAAGCTGGGTCGCGCCATCCTTTTTGGTCAGGGAGACAAGCTCTGTCCCGCCCGCGGCGTTAGTGTCCGTGTAGTTTTTGATGATATCCAAGCATTTACCGGTGTTCCGGAATATACAGCGTGGTCTGCTCAATGGATTTATCGAGCTCTGAAGAGAAATACTTTTTGACCGCAGGCACGCCCTCCTCGCGGCATTTATCAAAATCGCTTTCCCCGAAGAACATCGGGAGCGGCATGCCGATGACCTCAGTGCGCTCCTGCCCGAGCATGGTCAGAGCGAGCGGATTTAAATCCTGTACGCAAAAGTCATTGTCCAGCGCGATGATACGTTGGGGGAGTGTTCGATCACCATATTGGAGAGGTTTTCCGCACGCTGGCGCTGGAAGGGCAGACACATGTTGATATCCGCCTTGCCCTGGAACACGGCAATGGCTTTGGCGCGGCAAGAGGGATAGCCGCAGCTTCCGCAGTTGAGTTCCTGCTCTTTGCTTGTCTTGCCGATTTTTGTGAGGATTTCCCGAATCTGTTAATGCCGCAGGATGCCGCTCCCGCACCGACTTCCCTCAAGCATATGCCTCATCCGCGCGTATTTTCCAACCGCGCGGTGAAAAACAAGATGCCAACGGAGGGGCTTGATCGTTGCCTGGAGCTGTTCAGTGCACTTCGGGACGGGCAGGTTCAACATTTATTTGTGGAGGCCAACATCTGCGCGGGAAGCTGCATCGGCGGTCCTGTCATGCGCATGCACGGCAAGCGCACCATCGTCAGCGCGCAGAAAATCGGGGAGGAACCAGGCAGGGTCCAAGGAACACCACTTTGATATCTCCATACATTTCTCTCATGATGCGTGCGTGCGCCATCATCGGGGAAGAGATGGGGGCGAGCATTTTGATGAGCTCCGGGAAATGGCGCTCGATCAGCATGACAACGGAAGAGCAGGCGGTTGCAATGATGCTATTCATGTAGCCGTTTTGCATCAGGGAGGCATACTCTCGGGAGACCTCCGCTGCTCCAATGGCGGTTTCCTCCACACCTGCAAAACCGATTTTTTTAAGTGCTGCGCTCAGCTGTGCAAAGGAACAATCAAACCATCCCACCCAGGACGGGGCCAGTGTGACATAGACTTTCCGGCCTTCCTCAATCAGCTGCTTGACGCTGGGCACTTCGTTTTTTACAACCTTTGCCCCCTGCGGGCAGGTGAGGACGCAGGTTCCGCATAAAATGCATTCATCTTCGATAATATTCGCGCGCCCATCTTTAAACTCGATTGCCTTAATCGGGCATTCCCGGATACATTTATAGCAGTTGACACAGCTTCCCTCGTTGAGTTGAATGACACTCACAGTACGTCGCCTCCGGCTTCATTTTGGGCAATGGGGTAGATATGCTCATAGAAAACCTGTTCCGCGTTGGCAAAACCGACTTTTGTGAGGATTTCCCCGTTTACCGTACAGGCGATTCCATCCAGGCACTTTCCCATGCAAAAGGACGCTTTGAGTGTTACGACATCTTCCAGATGATTACGTTTGATAAGCTCCGTAAAGGTCTTGATCACCTGATAAGATCCCTTCATATGGCAGGAACTGCCGACGCAGACGCTGACTTCGACCATGATACTAACTCCTCCTGTCCATTGTGCCGAGGCTAATTGTGGATCTATTCACATCATACACGACCTGCTGTTGAAAATCAAGAAAGCACTAGGAAAAACAAGGGGTTGACAGGGTTTGGCCTTCCCGTATAATGATAGGCCGAACAAGCTGTTTGTTAAATAATAAACAGAAACTTCCCGGTAGCTTTTTTTCTTTACCTATGATACAATATACGAAGGAATGCAGCGCGGGAAAACGGCAGATATCCAGGTACCCATCACCGCTGCGGTATAATGAGAAAAAACAGAAATACAGTTTTTTTGTAAGAGGCAAAGAAACCTTATGGCCCGCACAAAGCCGGGACTGGGAACAAGGGGAGAAAAGCAGATTATGAAAAAGTTGACAGTGACTGTGTGTGTGTGTACGGAGTGTGTGATGAACGGAGCCATTGATTTGATTGAATCGATTGAGAGCCTGAATAAACTGAAGGTTCAACTGCGTTTAAATACACAAATAGACGTGCAGACGAGCAAATGCATCGGAGAGCCCAAGCATGGCGACAAATCCCCGATGGTGGAAATAAATGGCGAGTACATTGAAAATGCAAATGCAGAAACCGTAATGGCGAAAATAATTGCATTAACTTCAAAGGATGTGAAGTAGAGTGAGAGGAATTTATACCCCCGCAACCAAAATCCGCAGACAGGTGTTCGCGGAAGTTGCAAAGCTCGCCTACGAAGGCGGGGATTATGCGGCGAGACTGGAGGAAATCCCCTACAAGATTTCTCCAGGCGAGGTGCCGACCTACCGTGACAGTATCTTTAAAGAACGTGCCATTGTCGGGGAGCGGGTCCGTCTTGCCATGGGGCTTCCTCTACGCAAGGTGGACGAACACGCGCCGATTTCCAAAGGGCTTGATGAGGAAAAGCTGTCTCACTGGCAGTATGAGGCTCCGCTTATCAACGTGATCCCCTTTGCTTGCAATGCCTGCCAGGAGACAAGTTTTCAGGTGACCAATGCCTGCCAGGGATGCCTGGCCCACCCCTGTGTCAGTGTCTGCCCGATGAAAGCCATCAGCATTGTCAACGGTAGAAGTCATATTGATAAGGAAAAATGCGTCAAATGCGGCCGGTGCAAGGAAAGCTGCCCATACGGCGCCATCATTAAGACGGAGCGCCCGTGCGCAGCGGCCTGCGGTGTGGATGCCATTGAAAGCGACCATCTTGGCCGTGCGAAGATAAACCATGAAAAATGCGTATCCTGCGGACAGTGTCTGGTTTCCTGCCCGTTTTCCGCAATTGCGGATAAATCCCAGATTTTCCAACTGATTTCCTCCATTAAAGAGGGAAATGAAATTATCGCGGAGATTGCCCCCGCGTTTGTCGGGCAGTTCGGCCCGCTTGCAACCTCGGAAAAATTAAAACACGCGATAGGAGAGCTCGGATTTTCCGGTACCTATGAGGTCGCGCTCGGTGCAGACATCGGCGCGATTGAAGAGGCCAAGCATTACATGCACAGGGTGGATACCGGGGAGGACCCCTTCCTTGCGACCTCCTGCTGCCCGTCCTGGTCGGTAATGGCAAAGCGGGATTTCCCGACCATTGCTCCTTACGTCTCCGGTTCTCTGACCCCTATGGTGGCGACCGCCCGTCTGATTAAAAAGGAACACCCGAATGCAAAGGTCGTCTTTATCGGGCCATGCGCAGCAAAGAAGCTTGAGGCGATGAGAACCTCTGTACGCAGCGATGTGGACTTTGTCATCACCTTTGAAGAATTGATGGGCATGTTCGTTGCAAAGGGGATCGAATTTGACTCCCCGGTCGATGAGAACGACGTTATGGACGACGCGACGGCGGCGGGACGCGGCTATGCGGTTGCCGGCGGCGTAGCCGACGCCATTGTCAGCTGTGTCCATGAGCTGTACCCGAACAAGGAGATAAAAGTAGATCATGCGGAGGGCCTGCGCGACTGCAAGAAGATGCTAATGCTTGCCAAAGCTGGAAAACGCAACGGTTATCTACTCGAGGGTATGGCGTGCCCAGGCGGCTGTATAGCAGGTGCGGGTACCATCCTTCCGATTAACATGGCTGCTCAAGCCGTTAAAAAATTTCAAGAGAAGGCAGAGGAGAAAGTGGCTAACCAGAATAAAAAGCTCGAAGACCTCGAACATATCAACCTTGATTAGACCAGGCAGCCGCTTTCTTAAATAAGAGGGTAAAGTCCGATTTGTGAAATCTTACAAAAAAGGATAGAAGACGTTTGTTAAGATTATGACAATCATTGTTAAATAATAATCAGAAATTGATTGACAAAAACTTGACGATGCGGTACAATTTAAGTGTCAAAAGATTAACAAGGTCATAAGGGTTGATCTTCTGGAAAGTACAAACCATCTTAAGCCCGAAAAGAAAACACGGAGGTACATGGTTATGGCAGAAAAGAAAAATGCTCAGCCGAATGCACAGCCCGTCGAGACTAAGGAAATGATCGACACTCTGGTTGCCAAGGCAAACGTCGCCCTTCACAAGTTCATGGAGCTAGACCAGGAGCAGGTGGACCACATTGTTCATGAAATGTCTCTGGCAGGCCTTGACGCCCATGAAAAGCTCGCAAAAATGGCCGTTGACGAGACCGGACGCGGCGTATACGAGGACAAGGTCATCAAGAACATGTTTGCAACCGAGTACATCTGGCATAGTATCAAACACCAGAAAACCGTCGGTATTCTCGATGAAAACGAGATGGAAGGCTACGTCGACGTGGCGGAGCCGGTAGGCGTCATCTGCGGCGTTACCCCCACCACCAACCCAACTTCCACTACTTTGTTCAAGAGCATTATCGCTATGAAGACCCGTAACCCGATTATCTTCGGGTTCCATCCGTCCGCCCAGCAGTGCTCCAGAGAAGCGGCAAAGATTGTCTACGAGGCGGCTGTCAAAGCGGGCGCTCCGGAAGATTGCATCCAGTGGATTGAGTACCCGTCCATCGAGGCGACCGGTCTTCTGATGAACCATCCGGGCGTGGCGACCATCCTTGCAACCGGCGGCCCCGGTATGGTACAGGCTGCGTACTCCGCAGGTAAACCGGCACTCGGCGTCGGCCCGGGTAACGTCCCCTGCTATATTGAGAAAACCGCGAATGTCGAGCGCGCCTGCACCGATCTAATGCTCTCCAAGACCTTTGACAACGGCATGATCTGCGCATCCGAGCAGGCCGTTATCGTCGACAAAGAGATTAAAGATCAGTTTGAGAAATACATGAAGGAAAACAACTGCTACTTCCTCAACCCGGAGGAGACGGAGAAGGTCACAAACTTCGTGATCAACCGCGAGAAGATGGCGGTCAACGCACCGGTTGTCGGCAAGCCGGCTTCCTGGATTGCAAAGCAGGCGGGCGTAAAGGTTCCGGAGAACACCAAGATCCTCATTGCTCCGCTGCCCTATCCTTCCAGGGAGTTCCCCCTCAGCCTCGAAAAACTAAGCCCGGTTCTCGCATACTTTGTCTGTGAGAGCACCCATCAGGGTTTTGAATATGCCAACACCATGCTTGAGCTCGGCGGCCTTGGCCACTCCGCAGTCATCCACACCGGGGATATGGAGCTTGCAGAAAAATACGGCACCGAGATGAGAGTCGGCCGTATTATCGTCAACTCTCCGTCCTCTCAGGGCGCTATCGGCGATATCTACAACACCAACACCCCGTCCCTGACCCTTGGCTGTGGCTCTTATGGTAAGAACTCTGTATCTCAGAACGTCTCCACGGTTAACCTGATTAACAAAAAGCGCATTGCCAAGAGGAGAGTCAATATGCAGTGGTTCAAGATTCCACCCAAAATCTACTTTGAAAAGGATTCCATCCAATACCTCGAGAAAATGCCGGATATCTCCCGTGCTTTCATTGTCACCGACCCGATGATGGTCAAGCTCGGCAATGTCGACAAGATCCTCTACTATCTCAGAAAGAGAAGCGAGTACTGCCACAGTGAAATTTATTCCGACGTGGAGTCCGACCCGTCTGTCGAGTGCATCATGCGCGGTGTCGAAGCGATGAGAAACTTTCAGCCGGATGTCATCATTGCCATCGGCGGCGGCTCTGCCATCGACGCGGCGAAGGGTATGTGGTTGTTCTATGAGCATCCGGATACCTCTTTTGACGGACTGAGACTGCGTTTCCTCGACATCAGAAAGAGAACTTTCTCCTTCCCGAAACTCGGCACCAAGACAAAGCTCGTCGCAATCCCGACGACTTCCGGTACCGGTTCCGAGGTCACGAATTTCTCTGTCATCACGGACAAGAAGAACGGCAACATCAAATACCCGCTGGCTGATTACGAGCTGACTCCGGACGTCGCCATCATTGACCCGCAGTTCTGTATGTCTATGCCGAAATCCATTACCGCGGATACCGGTTTGGATGTACTGACCCATGCGATCGAGGCATATGTTTCCGTCATGGCTTCCGATTATACGGACGGCCTTGCCATTAAGGCAATCGAGCTTGTCTTCGAGTACCTGCCGAGAGCTTACAAGAACGGCTCCGAGGACAAAGAGGCAAGAGAGAAGATGCACAACGCATCTGCCATCGCAGGTATGGCGTTTACCAACGCATTCCTCGGCCTTAACCACTCGATGGCGCATAAGCTCGGTGGTGAGTTCCATATCCCGCACGGCCGTGCAAACGCGATCATTCTCCCGTATGAGATTGAGTACAACGCTCAGAAGCCGACCAAGTTTGCGGCGTTCCCGAAATACGACAAATTCATCGCGGATAAGAAATATGCGAAGATTGCCCATTATCTCGGCCTGCCGGCAAAGACTACGGAAGAGGGAGTTAAGTCTCTGGTAAAGGCTGTCCGCGATTTAATGAAGGTCTGCGAGCGCCCGATGTCCATTAAGGATTGCGGAATTGACGAGAACGTCTTCAAGAGTAAGGTGGAGGAACTCTCCTACAAGGCTTTCGAGGATCAGTGCACCACCGCAAACCCAAGATATCCGCTTGTCAGTGAGATTCAGGAGCTTTATATGAAAGCTTACTACGGCGAAGAAAAATAAGGCCCTGTAAAGATTTCAAGCAGGGAATCCCCCAATGATATGCTCCCTTTATGAGAGACAGTGAAAAAACAAACTGTCATCATGAAGGGA
>UQSL01000062.1 GCA_900543705.1 uncultured Oscillospiraceae bacterium | reverse complement strand
AACGCCCCAACATATTGGGGAAATTTTTCCCCCCGCCATTACAATCCTCTCAATTTTTCCCGGGTTCTGCCGGGACTTCAAAAATACAATGCTGTCGATGGCGCCGCTCTCCACAAGCTCCTGGATGGGCCGCTTGCGCATCAATTCCTCAAAGCTCGCCGCATGGACGGTCGCCAGGATATGGATCCCGCTGTTTGTCCCGGTTTCGACGGCAGCGACGTCCTCCGCAGAGCCGATCTCATCGCATACAATTAAATCCGGGGATAGCGAGCGGATCGCCGCCAGGATTCCCTGTGCCTTCGGGTACCCGTCCAAAATATCGGTGAGTACGCCGACATCGTTTTGCGGTTCGCCGTAAGCGCTCGCGGCAATCTCGCTTCTCTCGTCGACGACCGCAATTTGGTTTGACTTAGAAAGCAGGCGTACGGCGTCCCGAATCAGCGTAGTTTTCCCGCTCGCCGGGCTGCCGGCCACCAGCACATTGTGCAGCCCGTCGGCAAAGACCCTGCGGACAAATTCCTGAGCGCAGCCCTTCATCTCGCGGGCTATCCTCAAATTGACGGAGGAAGCCTGCTTCACGGAGCAAAGCTCGTTCTTCCGGGTGACCGCAGTTCCGCAGAGCCCCGCGCGGTGCCCACCTTTTAAGGTAACGAAACCCTGTACGAGGTCATCCTGATGGCTGTGGAGGGAATAGCCGCACAGATGGAGCACCAATTCCTCCATCCCCCGCTTGTCAATGGACAGGCAGTGACTGTCCGGATTCTCCGTCAGCGCGGAGAGCTTGGTTATGTAATAGTTTTTCGCTCCGGCGGTGATACTGACCGGACGGCCTGTCCGAAACCGGATTTCCGTCGCACGTTCTTTTACGCTTCTCGGTAAAAAGTGGAGAATCTCCCCCCATGACTGCGGAAGGCTGTCCACCGCCTCATCAAACGGTAATTTATTCTTCTCTGCCATTTTTGACTGCTCCTTTTTCTTTTGGGATTGTTCTATTCTTATGGAGCTTTGTCCACAAATAGAACAGCGCCGGACAAAACTTGTCCGGCGCCGCCGTTTCATATCTCGATGAAATTCGCCACAATCTCTCGATATCTAACCAATAACTATGTTATTTTTCAGCTTTTAGATCGGTATTAAAGTAATAAAATGGGAATTCATTCAAATAAACCAACTTCCTAGGGAGGATAGGTCATGAGCTTTTTTGTATCCTTAAACAGTTGCACCAGCGGAAAGGGCAATTCCTCCAGTAATGCAAGCTCGGGCAAAACTACGAGCAGCACCAGCAACAGTTCCTTTGACTCTTCCAGTAATCACTCTTCCACGACAAGCACAAATAGATGCTGATAGAAATGAACCCCACCTGTTAGACAGTATGATATACTATTTAACAAGTAGGGTGTTTCGTTTTATATTAAGATTACATCTGCTCAATTAGGCTGGACAATAGCTCTCTTAAAATCGCAGGGTTGCCCTGTCCTTTGGAAGCCTTCATACACTGGCCTACCAAGAAGCCGAGCACATTGGTCTTGCCGTTTTTGTAGTCGTTCACGGCCTTTTCGTTCTTTGCTAGAATATCCTTGGCGATTGCCTCGAGTGCGCCCTTATCGCTGACCTGGGCAAGCCCCTTCTCCTTGACAATCTCCTCCGGCTCCTTGTCGGAGAAGATCACCTCGTCAAGAACGGTACGTCCCGCAGTTGAGGAGATTTTTCCATCCTCCACAAGGGAAATCAGGCGGCACAGCTTGTCTGGATTCATCATGGTATCCGCAAGCGTAAGGTTTTTCTCGTTGAGGATCCGGGTAATATCCACCAAAATCCAGTTGGCAACAGTGCGCGGCTTAAGCTTCGTCCCCTCCATGCAGGCCTCGAAGAAGTCCGCCTTGTCCGGGTTCTCAATAAAGAGGTTAATATCCGTCAAAGGAAGCTGGTAATCCTCCAGATACCGGATGGTCTTCGCATTCGGAAGCTCCGGCTGCTCTTCCTTTAAGCGCTCAATAAGCTCCGGCTCTACAACCACAGTGTAGAGGTCCGGCTCCGGGAAGTAGCGGTAATCCGCCGCGTCACCTTTGGAGCGCATGGGAAAGTTTTTGCCTTTTACGTCATCCCAGCGCAGGGTTTCCTGCTCGATGACGCCGCCGGCCTCGAGGATTTCTTTTTGGCGCTGTGCCTCATAACGGATGGCGCGCTCCGCTCCGCTGAAGGTGTTGATGTTTTTCATCTCACAGCGGGTTCCAAAGGTATCGCTACCCTTTGGCCGCAGAGAGACGTTGACGTCACAGCGGATGGAGCCCTCCTGCATCTTGCAGTCGGAAATATCCAGATACTGCAGGATGGATTTGATAGTTTCCAGGAAAGCCCTTGCCTCCTCCGCGCTCCTCATATCCGGCTTGGTGACGATTTCAATCAGGGGAACGCCGCAGCGGTTGTAGTCAATGAGACTTCCGGAAAAGCTCTCGTCGTGGAGCAGCTTGCCCGCGTCTTCCTCGATGTGGATTTCCTCAATTCCAATGACCTTGCGGGATTTTCCCTCGTCAAGGACTATCTCCACCCCGCCGTTTTTGCAGATTTGGTTGGTGCCCTGTGTAATCTGGTATGCCTTGGGTAAGTCGGGATAATAGTAGTTTTTGCGATCCATCGTGCTGACTTCGCTGATGGTGCACCCACAGGCCAGGCCCATCTTGACCGCGTACTCGACTACTTTTTTGTTGAGTACCGGCAACGTGCCCGGCATCCCGGTGCAGATGGGGCAGCAGTTGGTGTTGACTTCCGCGCCAAAGCTGTTTTTACAGCCGCAGAAGATTTTCGTTTGCGTATTAAGCTCGGCGTGTCCCTCCAAGCCGATGACTACCTCGTAATCCATTGAAAGTAACCGCCTTTCTTATTTAAGCTCCGGCATCTTGTTAAAGCCGCCGTAGATGTTTTCATAGATTTGTGCAACGTTAAGCAGCAGTCCGTCAGAGAACATCGGGCCGCACAGCTGCAGGCCGACTGGCAATCCGGCTTTGGTAATGCCGCATGGGATGGACAGGGATGGAATCCCCGCGATATTGGACGGGGTCAGGAACATGTCGTTCGCGTATTTTTTCATATGTTCATCAATCGGCGCATCGACCTTAAAGGCGACACGCGGGGTTGCCGGGGAGAGCAGGACGTCGCATTTTTCAAACGCCTCGTCAAACTCCCTGTTCATCAGTGCCTGGGCGTATTTTGCACGGCGGTAATAATCGTGCTTCCTGCCCTCGGTCAGGACGAGATTTCCCATGAAAATACGCCTTTTGACCTCATCTCCCATTCCCTCGGAACGGGTTTTCTCAAACATTTCATGAAAGCTCGACGCACCCTGTGCGCGGAATCCATACCGTACGCCGTCATAGCGCGCAAGGTTGGAGGCGGCCTCCATATTGCCGAGCACATTGTATATTGGCATCGCATACGGGGTGCTCGGAAGGGATATTTCCACCAGTTCCGCTCCCTGTGCTTCCAACTCTTTGGCAGCGCGATGTGCCGCCTCTAAGATTTCAGGGTCTACGCCCTCGCAGAAATACTCTTTTGGCAGGCCGATTTTCAGACCCTTAATGCTGTTGTTCAGCCCTCCCAGCAAATCACCAAGGCCTTTGTCCGAGGAGGTGGCATCCATTGGGTCGTGCCCACGCATCGCGCTGAGCAGCATGGCGGTATCGCGGACCGTCTTTCCCATCGGCCCAATCTGATCCATGGAGGAGGAGAGCGCAAACAGCCCGTAACGGGAAACGGTACCATAGGTCGGCTTCATGCCAATGACATGGCAGAACGCGCCCGGCTGGCGGATGGAGCCGCCGGTATCGGTACCGAAAGCAAGAATCGTCTCGCCTGCGGCAAGTGCTGCGGCGGAGCCGCCGGAGGAACCTCCTGGGACACGGGTCAAATCCCATGGATTTTTTGTCTTTTTATAATAGGAGGTCTGACAGGAGGAACCCATTGCAAACTCATCCAAATTAAGCTTGCCCGGGATAATCGCCAACGACTCCTTGATTTTGGAGACAACCGTCGCGTCATACGGCGGGACAAAGCCCTCGAGCATTTTGGAAGCGCTTGTCGTCTGCACGCCCTTCGTCGCCAGATTGTCCTTGACACCGACCGGGATGCCTGCAAGCATGGGAAGCTCCTCCCCCTTTGCGAGCTTTTCGTCGACCAAGCGCGCCGTTTCCATTGCGCTCTCCTTTGTCAGAGTGATGTAAGCTTCGACTCTGTCTTCCACCTGTTCAATTCTCTCAAATACAGAATTTGCGATTTCTACCGCGCTGCACTCTTTGTTTCTGAGCATATCGTGCAGTTCAGATGCGCTCTTTTCATACAACTGCATCACTTGAGCCTCCTATTCCACAATCTTTGGTACAACAAAGCATCCTGCTTCCACCTGCGGAGCACTTTTCAGCAAATCATCCCGCTTCGTAGAAGGTTGTACAACGTCTTCCCGCAGATGCATCGGAACGTTCGGCGGCTGCACCTCATCCCCTCCTGCTTCGGGAAGCGTTTCGATGGACGCGATTGTTTCCTTAATGATGGATTCATACTTTTCTGCTTCCTGCTCGGTAAGGGATAGCATGGAGAGTTTGGCTATCTTATGAATATTAAATGGAAGTTCCTGCACCTTGTGATTCCCCTTTGTTTGATAATTGTGTATCAGTTTACATCACTCGTTTGACAGCAGAGACAGCAGTCCCGCTTCATCGAGGATCGCAACTCCTAATTGTTGAGCTTTGGTCAGTTTGCTGCCGGCTTCTTCCCCAGCAACCACATAGCTTGTCTTTTTCGAGACGCTGGAGGATACCTTTCCCCCTTCTCGTTCAATCATGGCCGCCGCCTCGCGACGCCCCAGCGTCGGCAGCGTACCGGTCAGAACGAACGTGAGCCCCGCAAGGCGCTCCCCAGCCGGAATGAGCTTGGACTCGGTGTTTACGCCAGCCTGTTTGAGCTTGTCAATTAGTACCTTTGTCTCTGGCAGAAGAAAGAAATCCACCACACTTTGGGCCATAACGTTCCCAAAGCCGTCAATCTCTGCAATCTCTTCTGCATTTGCTTCAAACCGGGCGCCACTAGGATGAAATTTCTGTGCGAGCAAAACCGCCGCCTTTTGACCGACATTGCGGATACCGAGTGCAAACAGCAGTTTGGAAAGATCATTCTGCTTGGAACGCTCAATGGATTCCAACAGGTTGGAGGCGGATTTTTCCCCCATTCTCTCCAAGGATGCAATCTGCTCCCTTTGCAGGGAGTAGAGGTCCGCCGGAGAGTGGAGCAAGCTGTGATCGAGCAGGCTTTCAATCACCGCCGGGCCCAGCCCCTCTATATTCATCGCGTCACGGGAGGCAAAGTGAATGAGGTTTCGAAGCAGTTGTGCCGGACAGTCCGCATTGAGACAGCGCAAGGCCGCCTCGTCGTCGAGCCGGAAAACCTCGCTCCCGCAGGACGGACAGCGGTGCGGCATCTCATAGGGCACGCTGTCCGGGGCATGGGAGACAACGGAAAGTACTTCCGGGATAATGTCCCCCGCTTTTCTCACCACAATCCTATCGCCGATGCGGATATCCTTCTCTTTAATAAAGTCCTCGTTGTGAAGAACAGCACGGCTAACCGTGGTTCCGGCAAGCTCAATCGGGTCAAAGACCGCTGTCGGTGTGAGCACCCCTGTACGCCCTACGTTTATCTCAATCGAAGTCAGTACCGTCTTTTTTTCTTCAGGAGGATATTTATAGGCAACCGCCCATCTCGGATACTTCGCCGTGGAACCGAGCTGTTCGCGCTGGGCAAAATCATCGACCTTGACGACAGCCCCGTCAATGTTATAAGAAAGATTCCCGCGCATCTGCCCGATTTCCTCAATACGGGCAATCACATCCTCAATGTTGTCATAGCGCTGATAGGAGGGGATGACCTTGAAGTGCTGCTCTTTTAAATAGTCCAGGGATTCTTTATGGGATGTAAGTTCTTCTCCCTCAATTTGCTGGATGTTGAATACAAAAATATCAAGCTTGCGTTTTGCAGCAATCTTTGGGTCCTTTTGCCGCAGGGAACCCGCGGCTGCGTTGCGGGGATTTTTAAAAGGTGTTTCCTCATTCATCTCCTGCTGCTCGACAAGCTTTAAAAAATTTAACCGCGGCATATAAACCTCTCCGCGTACTTCGAGCAGTGGAAGCTTCTCAGGAAGATTGAGGGGAATGGAGGCAATTGTTTTCAGGTTTTCCGTAACATCCTCACCTACAATTCCGTCTCCCCGGGTAGAACCTCGCGTGAATCTTCCGTCCGTATATTCCAGGGATACCGAAAGGCCGTCGATTTTCGGCTCCACTACATACAGCGGAGCAGGGATTGTCTCACGTACTCTTGCATCGAATTCTCTCACCTCGTTGGTGGAAAAGACGTCCTGCAAGCTTCCCATCTGCACAGTGTGCGTCACCTTTTGAAAGTCGTTGAGCGTTGCCCCCCCGACTCGTACCGTCGGAGAATCCGGGGTTTGAAGTTCCGGAAATTCCTGTTCTAAATCAATGAGTTCATGCATCAGGCGGTCGAATTCATAGTCTTCGATCTCCGGATTATCCAGTACATAGTACCGGTAACTGTGGTATTCCACAATCTTTTTCAGTTCTTCGATGCGCTTTTGCGCTGCGTGCTTTTCCATGATGGTACCTCCGAAAATCGCTTTTCCCATTATAGCATAATAGGGAATTTTTGAAAATAATTTATCGAAAAATCTTTTTTCAGTGCAGCCATGCCTCAAAAGCTTCTCTTTGATGAGTATGGAGGATTTAGTGCCTATTCATGCAGGAGAAAAACCAGTTTGCAGATACTGCCCCCGGGTGTTATAATGACAATCATTCTATAACTGGTTAAGATAGGAGATTTCGCCTATGAAATGGCTTATGCGGTACCGAAAACCTATTACGGTTATCATCACCTGCCTATTTGTGCTGTTCATTTTTTCAAACTCTTTACAAAACGGGACGGATTCCGGCAGTAGGAGCGGATTCGTTACTGAGCTGCTCAATCACTTTCTGGCCGTTTTTCATCTCACCGTCAGCGAGCATTTTATCCGCAAGGCAGCACATTTCAGTGAGTACTTTGTTCTGGGGATGCTTTTGCTGCTTACCCTGCGCGCCTTCACACAGAAGATAAGCCGGAATCTGACTGTTCCTCTCTTTTTCGGGTTGCTCGTCCCGGTCTGCGATGAGAGCCTTCAGCTTTTGATTCCTGGGCGTGCCGGTATGGTAAGCGATATTTTAATCGACTTTTCCGGTGTCACAGTGGGCATTGCGTTTTGTTTCCTGATCGTATTTCTCATTCAAAAACGGAAAAAGAGTATGATCGCTCATTTAAAATAACAAAAAGCCTGCATCCAACAAACAGGATGCAGGCTTTTTGCGCAAAACCGGATAATTTCGTGATTAGTGGCCGAACCACCATTTCAGATAATCAAGAAGTCCTTCCCAGAAATCCATGGTGTTTTCCCTCCTCATAATGATGTCAAGCAATTATTTGCTTGACTATAAACTACCACGGAGGGATATAGAAGTCCGTCTGTTTTCGCGGCCCTTTTTTGTCGAAAAACGCGGTTTTTCCACCGTTTGCATCAGCTTTTGATTGGCTCATTCCGGTTTTTTCGATGGTTTTACCGTCGCTTTTCGCGATAAAAAAGGCGTCCAAGAGGCTACAGCGAGGCTACAGCCTCTTGGACGCCTTTCATCATCATTCTATTTTTTCAGCTTTGTAGCGTAGTATCGAATAAACTCATTGTTTGTCGGGCGGTCTTCATGCGCATAAAACAGTTCCGGACAGTGCCGTTCCAGTTCATCCGGTTTGGCATTCTTCCAGGTAGATTCTATGGTACTGCGGATATTGCGTTCCACGTTTTTAACTTTTGTCTTATATTTCTTAGTCAGCTCGGGATAGATATCTTTTGTCACCATCATATTTTCTTCACTGTTGGTAAGCGCTATCATAATTGCATCAATTAGCATTGGATAGCCCTTTGTTTTCGGGGTCATGGAAATGTAGGAAAGCTCAAGCTTGATTTCCTGAATCAATCCCTGTTTTATTTGGTACTCAACCGAAACCAGTTTGGGAGAAACTTCCTTTTCATTTGCCATTTTCTTCGGCCGCCGCAAATATTTTTTTGCTCGTAAAAGCATCTGTACCGCTTCTCTTGGACTGTAATTTTGCTTTTGCTTGCTACAAATAAACCCAGCGCCGTTATCCCGTGCCATCTGCAGAGTGATTTGGTTGGTAGTATTTGTAATTACAACAACATAAGGCGAAAAGGGTAGCATGAGATTTTTCATCTCTATCAAGGTATCAATTCCATTTCCTTCCCCCAGCTCTAAATCCAAAAGCATGGCATCCGGCAAATCGGATTTCACCCTGCTCAGAGCCTGTACTGCGCTGTCAGTCTGTCCGATTACCTCAATCTCATCAACCTGGCAGAGATAATCCTGATAGGCCTTGCACTCAATTCTGTCATCCTCCACGATTAAAAGACGAATCGGTTCTTTCATTGTTTCTCCACCTCATCGAAAAGTCTCGGTTGCTATCTCTATTATACCGCTAAAATAGTCATATATCAACAATAATATACTTATTTACTTAATATTTTTGTAAATGTTCACCCAAAGTAATCTTTGATTCTCTGTCAGGAGACAGGGGCCTATCATATAAAAGTAGCAGCGCCAGTTGTAACTGCCCCACTGATTGAACCTGGGTGCTGTAGGTGTTGGAGGATGTCTTTTATACTGGTAATACGCCCGGACAAACCCATTTTTCTGCACGCTGTTTACCGTAACAGGAGAAAACATTGATACGGGCGGAACAAGAGCCTACGTAAATTTCCCAATATTGTATATATAAATTGAATTCAATGCAGCCTGCACTTCTTTTGTAGGCCTGCTCTTTTTCGCCCGCATATAATCCTCGGGTTTAAGAACAATGGGAAGGACTGGCACTCGAGCATTTCCCCGGCTTTGGTTATCCTGGTCTTTTGCAGGCATTTGACGTCCCTCCCGTACCACTCCGGGTATGCCAGATCCGGATAGTATTGGCTGTATTGCATCTCCTTACCTGTATTTCTGTTTCCGCGAAAGGATAAACTACATTACAAGCCCGATAAGCGGCGGCGGCCGCTTTTTGGTTGACGGATAACGTCCCCTGTGATATACTTGGTATGTAATCGTTCTGTTGCTTTTATGGCAACGCAGGAAACGTTTTGTGCCCGCTATCGGGGTTGCGGATGCAGGGCGTTTTTCTTTTGCTCTGCCTCTTGGTCGGATAGTCCAAACCGCTGACATCTGGGTGATATCAGCGGTTTGAGGCTATGTTTTGGGGTGCTGTCTGTGTTTCTCAGCGTAGGTGCACCGGACAAGGCTTGTCGGACAAGCTAAAGCAATTGATACCCTGCCAAAAGCTGGATAAGAACATGAATAGGACTAACTACGGTTCCAATATCATGGTAATGGAAGGAGGCGACAGTGTTGAAACAGATAGATTACAGTGAAAACAAAGTCCATATGCGCGGGGAATTTGACCCTCACTATATAGTAAGGGTGTTAGCGGACATTTGGGGGCGTGAACATGGGTGTGAAATGAAAATCACCTTGACTCCAAAAGAAATTCCCCAGAATCATGGGTTGCCAATGGATAAGAAAGCTGATAAGGGGGAGTAATTCCTCCTGACTTTTAAAGCGGACAATCTTCCCAGAAACAAAGGAGGAAACAACGTGGACAAGCGGCCAATGATCAGGCTGTTCAATGGATACCAGTGAATACCATAACGGTACCGTTCGGCCTAGTTTGGATGTTCTCATTGCCCTAGCCGACTACTTTGACGTAACCCTCGACTACCTCGTCGGGCGTTCGGATAACCCCCAGCGGCATTGACCCTCCCCAAGCGCATATGCTATACTGAAACAAAGGAGTGAGATGAATGGATAAAGAAATGCTTGAACAGTTTCAATTACTTTTTTCTGCCATTGAAGAAGTCAAAACGGAAGTACAGGAATCCGAAGCCCATATGAATCTTAAAATTCAGGAATCCGAAACCCGGATGAAAGTCTTTGTTGAAAACGAAGTTACAAAACGGATTGACACTCTCTTTGACGGATACAAACTGACCCATGAAAAGCAATGGGAACTAGAACATGAAACTGAAAACCTCAAACGTCAAGTGGATGATTTACAATCTCGTCTTGCTGCTATTGAAAAGAAACTGCCTGCTTAATTCAATCCGCTTCCCAAGCCCCTGGGAGGCGGATTGTTGTTTTTTCCCGCTCCCTCCCTTCTTATATCGATGCCTTGTTCGTCAAAGTAGATGCTGACTCCGATATCTTTGAGGAATCGGATGGTTGTCAGAAGCTCTTGTGTGTTTCGGGCAAATCGTGATACCGACTTGACGATGATGCGGTCGATCATGCCTTTCTTACAGAACGAATCAACCGGTGGGTGCCACGATAGTGGTGGGGCTGAACCTATTGCCTGTGTCATTCTGCAGGATGAGAACCGGTCGGATCCCGTCCTGTTCGCTTCCTACAGTCCTGAAAACTCTGGACATCTGCATATTTGAGTGCTTGTCCGAGTGTTCGCTCATGTGGCTTGCCGGTTACCCGACGGCAGAAGGAAGGTTATATTTCCTGAGCTGAATCAGCATAGTGGCATAGGAGACTCCAAGTTCCTCGGCCATCTTCTGAAGCGAAGGTTTCATCTTTGGAAGGAAAATGCAATCTCCATATACGGGAATTGTTTTTCTTCTAAGATGCCTGCGGATAAAATCGATCAGAACCGCTCGGGGCAATAAGATCATAGCCGCCATTGCAGTTGCCTGATATTCTTCGAGAGACATTCTCTCGTGAAGTTCGTCCGGGTTGTATGTCCGCTCCGTATCATATATACGATTGAAACAAGCGGCCACATGCATCGGATCTGCTCGCCAGATGCCCCCTTTCCCGAATTGATGGACAGAAAAACATTCGCTATAATGGAAAGGAAAGGGGACAAAGGAAATGGAAAACAAACGCAAAAAAGGAATAGCACCGCCCCGATACGACGAGGCGTTCAAGACCGGAGCGATCCGGA
>UQSL01000061.1 GCA_900543705.1 uncultured Oscillospiraceae bacterium | reverse complement strand
CTTGCTGTCTATTTCATTTTATCTGCCTCTGTAACACATCATTGTACAACCTACATGCCGCATCGAAAACCGCCAGATATCCTCTTGAACTTTCATCAATTTGTGATATAATGTGGGCATAGTAAGTATGGAAACTTAAATTTTTCATTTGTTTACACTGTAGAACCATCAACCGGTTCACAATCAGGGATGTGTCACGGTTAAGATTGGGTCGGTTCTTCATCCCATGCAGCCTGGAGATTCTATCGAGTGGATTACTTTGTACCCCACCCAGGGACTACAGTGAAAACACCTGAAGCCAGGCGATGCGCCGCAAGCACAGTTCGTGCTCTGCAAGTACGATAGCGTCTTTTCAACCATGGCTTACTGCAATTTGCACGGGCTGTGGAAAGCCAATTTGTAAGGAGGAAAACGACAATGCATGATAAAGTTGTAAAGTTAATCAATCAGCAAATCAATAAGGAATTTTATTCCGCGTATCTCTATCTGGCATTTGCCAATTATTATGCACAAGAGGGCTTGGACGGTTTTGAAAACTGGTACAGGGTTCAGGCGCAGGAAGAGCGTGACCACGCTATGCTGTTCTATCAGTACTTGCATAATAATAATCAGACCGTCACATTCGATGCCATTTCCAAGCCGGACTGCGCTCTGACAGACCATATGGCCCCGCTAATAGCCGCCCTGGAGCACGAAAAATATGTTACCTCACTCATCAATACCATTTATGCAGCAGCTTTTGAGGAAAAAGATTTCCGTACGATGCAGCTGCTCGACTGGTTTGTCAAAGAACAGGGCGAAGAGGAAAAGAATGCCACTGATCTCATCACCAAAATGGAGCTCTACGGCTCGGACTCCAAAGGACTGTATATGCTCAACAGTGAACTTGCCGCCCGCACCTATGCGGCGCCCAGCCTGGTACTGTAAAAAGCCAAAACGGATTTCTTCATTTCCCATTAGAATAACTTTGTTCTGTACCTCCTGCAAGACACACATACGGGGTCTTGCAGGAGGTTTTTTATCTTCAATTTTTTCTTTCACCACCTGGGCGGCTCTAAAAAACGCTGTGTGAATAGTAATCACACAGCGTTTTTTTATAGTTTAATCTTTTACAACTGTCCCGTCTTGTGTTTCAACATCTACCAGTATAAATCCGGGATGTTTTGCCGACGGATGACACGCAGCTTCCCAGGAAGGACGCACAATTGCTCTTCCAGTCCCGCTGTTTCCGATCAGGACGATGCGCCGGTACTGGGTGATATCCATTGAGATTCCCCCTCTTCTGTATAAAAAGGAAAATACGACGGGACAGGAACATCTCCCATCCCGCCGTAAAGGTGTCTTACGGGCTAAGCCTTATTTGTTTCCATAAAAGCAGGCAAACGCACGGTAAGCCATGTAGACGTCCGTCTTTGCAACGACCTCGAACGGCGCGTGCATCGAGAGGACGGGTACACCCAGGTCAATGACATCGACATCCAGGTTTGCGATAAATTTCGCAACGGTTCCGCCGCCGCCCAGGTCGACCTTGCCAAGCTCGCCAATCTGCCATACAACTTTGTTGGCATCGAGCATGCGGCGCACTTCGCCCATGAACTCCGCAGAGGCGTCAGACGTACCGCCCTTTCCTCTGGAGCCAGTGTACTTGGTGATGACAACGCCCTTGTTGAGATAGCTACAGTTGTTCTTCTCGGAGACATCCGGGAAGGTCGGGTCAAAGGCTGCGTTTACGTCTGCGGACAGACATTTGGATTTCGAGAGGACGCGGTGAACGGGGATTTCCTCCATCTCCGCCAAATCCTCAATGAAGTATTTCATGTAGGAGGAATTGAGGCCAGTGTTGCCGTCGCTTCCGACTTCTTCCTTATCGGTCAATACGGTCACTGTAGTGTATTCCGGTTTTTTCGCCTCAAACTCCGCAATCAGGGCAGTGTAAGCGCAGACCCGGTCGTCATGACCGTAAGAGCCAATCATGCTGCGGTCAAAGCCGAGATCCTTCGCCTTTTCCCTAGGGACAGCTGCAAGCTCTGCGGAGAGGAAATCAGATTCCACAATGCCATATTTCTCGTTGAGGATTTTCAGGATGTTGAGTTTGACCTTCTCGCCGGCCTTGTCGTCCTTGATGGGCATACTGCCGATGAGGATATTGAGCTCTTCGCCCTGGATGCCCTCCGCGAGGGTTCTCTTATTCTGGTTTGCCGCAAGGTGCGGGAGCAAATCGGTGGTGCAGAAAACGGGATCGTTTTCATCCTCTCCGATGTTGACCGTCACAGTTTTGCCGTCACGGGTAATGACGACGCCATGCAGAGCAAGCGGCAGGGTCGCCCACTGATATTTACGGATTCCGCCGTAGTAGTGGGTTTTCAGGTAAGCGAGGTCATTGTCCTGATACATCGGGTTCGGCTTGAGATCGAGGCGCGGGGAATCGATGTGAGCAGCTGCAATGCGAACGCCTTCGCTCAGGGGGTTGGTTCCGATGGTAGAGAAAATGACTGCTTTGCCGCGGTTATTGACATAAATCTTATCCCCCGGCTGATAGTGGTTGCCCGGGACAAATTCGATGTATCCGCGCTCCTTGGCGAGCTCGATTGCGGTAACGACCGCTTCTCGCTCGATTTTTGCATGGTCTAGGAAGGTCTTGTAATCCTCGCAGAACGCGTTGATTTTTGCAAGCTCATCCTCGCAGACGACTTCGCCTGCATGTTTGGGGGCATAGCACAGCTCATCTTTGAGTTGCTCGCCGTAGGTCTTTTTACATTCTTCCATTGGTACTACCTCCTAAAATAATCTATAAATTATATAACTTTTGATACATGGATATCGCACGGTTGACTTTATTGATATAATGCCTCGTATCCGCCGGGATGTCCGTCAGCACACCGTCTTTGGAGTACTTGGAATCACTCAGCCAGGCGGCTAAATTTCCCCGTCCGGCATGATAAGCGGCGAACACAAGGTCCTTCTCCCCAAATTCATCAAAGAGCAGCTTTAAAATGAAGGTACCAAATTTGATATTCGTCTGCGGGTCGAACGCTGCATCAAAGCTCAGCCGCTCGGTAAGCCCATAGCGCTGCTGGGACCAGTCAAATGCGGATTCAATCATCTGCATCAGGCCCCTTGCCCCGGCGGAGGAGGTGACATTCGGGCGAAAGCCGCTCTCCGTCTTGATCACCGCATAGATGATTGCTTTGTCCACCCCGAATTCCTCACTGTACTGCTCCACATAGTCCGTATATTTCAGCGGATAGCTCCGGTATTCTATTTCCAGAATCACACGGGGAGCGAAAAACGCGCCAACCGCAAACAGTACAAGCACCAGTACTGCCACCGGAATCAGGATCCGGCTTTTTTTTCGGTTATTCTTTTCCTTTACTCGTCTACCTGACATCCTTCTACCTCGGCGAGCAGCGTACACAACGCCTCAACCTGTTCGGCGAGCTTTCCCTCACTGCTCGCATTCTCTATGATATGCCGGCTGTGCTGACGGTAAAACTCCTCCGGCAGCTGCGCATCCATCCGAAGGCGCGCCTGCTCTTCCGTCATTCCATCGCGCTTTAAAATGCGCGCCAGGCGGGTTTCCTGCGGGGCGGTAACCGAGATCACTTGGTCGCACATCGCGTCGATTCCGCTTTCAAACAGGGTCGGCGCGTCGAGGATGACCAGCCGGTATCCCTTCGCCGCAAGCAAAGCCAATTTTTCTTTGATATTTTTTATAATAAAGGGAAAAATAATCTCTTCCAAATGTTTTTTTTGCTCTTTGTCAGAAAAAGCACGGGAAGCGAGAAGCTTTCGATTCAGCGCCCCATTCTCATCAAGCAAATCCGCCCCGAATGCCTCACACAATTTTAAAAGGCAAGGCGCGCCGGGCTTTGTCACCTCATGGGAACACTCGTCCGCATCGATGACCGCAAAGCCGCGCTGGCGCAGCATACTGGTTACCGTACTCTTTCCAGCCCCCGTCTGGCCGGTCAGTCCAATCAAGATCAAACCGCTCACTCCTTACTCTTACAGATGGATTATCGTAAAACCTGCCGCACGGATGAGCCGGTTGTAAACAGCTAACCCGACGCCCGAACGGTCAGGGCAGTGGGCATACACCGTCTTTGCGCCAAGTTCGTCGAACCGGCGCAGGGCGTCAAACAGATGCCTTGCCTGAGCCCCGGAGTCCAGTTGTGCGCCATAGCAGAGCACCGGTACCTTCAGCTTGTCCTGATCCTCTTCAAAACAGAGCGCCCAGACGTCTTCCTTAGCATGGGAGTTGACATAATCAATATATTGCTGCTTGCTGCCGTCCACCACAATGACCCTGGCGAGCGGAGCGTAGTGCTTGTATTTCATCCCCGGCGAGGCGGCCGTGCGCCCCTCCTCGAGCTTATGTACCACGGCCGGATCCACCTGTGCATCCGGGAGAAGCTCCCTGATTTGCTCGATGGAGACTCCGCCGGGGCGAAGCAATACGGGATGGTCGCCCGCGAGCGTCAGTACTGTAGATTCCACGCCGACGCTGCACTCTCCCCCATCGACAATCATCTCGATTTTGCCGTCCATGTCGTCAAGGACATGCTGCGCCGTCGTCGGGCTGGGTTTCCCGGAGAGATTGGCGGAGGGCGCCGCGATTGGAACGCCCGCCGCACGGATGATAGCCTGTGCCACCGGATGGGAGGGAAAGCGCACCGCAACAGTATCAAGCCCGCCGGAGGTCTCCTGTGGGATACAGTCCGCCTTGGGAAGTATTATCGTGAGCGGGCCGGGCCAGAAGTGATCTGCGAGCAGCTTTGCTGATTCCGGCACTTGACGGACTAAAGGACAAAGCTGTTCAAACTCCGCGATATGGACAATCAGCGGATTATCCTGCGGCCTGCCCTTCGCCTCAAAGATGCGCGTTACCGCATGAGCATCGAGCGCATTTGCCCCTAAGCCGTAGACGGTTTCCGTTGGGATAGCGACCAAGCCGCCCTCACGCAAAATGAGTCCGGCCTGTTCGATGTCCTTTTGCTGCGCGCATATATCTGTAACTTTGGTGTAGAAGGTTTTCATCGGTTTCGCCTGTTTCCGGTTAATTTTCCTCCGCCGCGGCCTTGAGCTTCGCGGTCTGGTCCGCAGTGCTCAGCGCGTCGACCAGCTCGTCAAGATCCCCGTTAAGGATGGCCTCAAGCCGGTAGAGCGTTAGACCGATTCTATGGTCAGTCACACGCCCCTGCGGGTAGTTATAAGTACGGATACGCTCGGACCGGTCACCCGTGCCGACTTGCATCCGGCGTTCGCTTGCAATCTGCTCCTCCTGCTCACGCTGTTTTGCCTCATACAGACGGGAGCGAAGAATCTTCATCGCCTTGTCCTTGTTCTTGTACTGGCTGCGCTCATCCTGACACTCGACAATCAGGCCGGTCGGCAAATGGGTGATGCGGATGGCGGATTCTGTCTTGTTGACATGTTGTCCGCCCGCACCCGAAGCTCGGTAGGTGTCAATCTGCAAATCGGTCGGGTTGATATCGATTTCCACGTCCTCCGCTTCCGGGAGAACTGCCACCGTTACAGTCGAGGTGTGGATACGCCCCTGCGTCTCGGTTTCCGGAACGCGCTGGACGCGGTGTACGCCGCTTTCATATTTCAATCGCGAGTAAGCGCCCTCCCCTTCGATGGAAAAGCTAATTTCCTTGACGCCGCCGAGCTCCGTCTCATTGGCGTTGAGTACTTCGCATTTGAAATGCTTTGCCTCCGCATACATCGAATACATGCGAAACAGGCTGTGCGCAAATAGCGCCGCCTCATCCCCGCCTGCGCCGCCGCGGATTTCCACGATGACGTTACGGTCGTCGTTCGGGTCCTTCGGCAGCAGAAGGATTTTCATCTCCTCTTCCAGCGTGGAAAGGAGTTCCTTGTTCGTCTCGAATTCCTCCTGGACGATTTCTTTGAAATCCTTGTCCAGCCCACCTTCATCAAGCAAAGCCTTCGCCTCTTCAAAATCCGCTTTTGCCTTGGCGTATTCTCGGTACTTCCCGACAATCGGGGTCAGGTTCTTGTATTCCTTCATCAGGCTGACGTATTGCTGGTTGTCACTGACAACGGCCGGATCCATCAGCTTCTGGTTAATTTCTTCATAGCGCTTTTCAGTAAATTCCAGTTGTTCAAACATATTGACACCATCCAAATTCGTATTGAGAGTTTGACTGCAGATACTAAAAAAGTACGCCTACAAGGTGTTGAACGTATCTCGCAAAATTTTTTTGATGTTTTTTTCAATTTTGCTGCGTGCAATCATCATCTCTCTCGAACAGCCCATGCAGCGGATTTTAAAATCCATCCCCGCGCGCAGTACGAGAAACCTGTTGTCACCACAGGGATGATTCTTTTTCATGACAAGAATATCTCCGGGGCGCACATCCATAGCAGTTCCTCCAATCCGGTGCCTTTTTGGCAAAATCAATCTTTTATATTATACATCTTTTGTGTAGCAAAGGCAATTATTTTCTCTCATACCGCGCCCCTGTTTTAACCACACTAAGGAATGGGAGGTGATAGTATGCTTCACGAAACAACCGCATATTTTGAAACAATCGATTTGGCAGAGCTCGCCGTCAGGCGGCTTCGAGAAACAAACGCAAAAATCAGCAAAATCATGCTGCAGGCGGACTACATCGAAGTCCCGAAGGACTACGACTGGGAATCGGTACAGCATGTATCCTATCCGATTTACGTCTCTGCGCTCGGATTTGGCTCCAGCCCTTTTACCACCAACATCTATTCGCCGGTGCCGCCCTCTCTGTTCCAAAGCCTGCCGGAACAGTACAGCCGGGAAGATAACCAACGCAAGACCGCTGTCATGCACGTGTTCGCGGATTCCAAAGATGATAGTACCATTGACAACTGCCTGAGAAATCATGGTGCCTTTCATATTGTGCACTAAATTCGCACAGCCATGCTTCTAATTTCCGTTTGACGGTTCATATATATGTACAACGGACCAGAAAACGGGAGGTAAGAGACAGATGTTTAAGTATCAACCAGAAGGCTTATTGATAGACAGTATGGAGAATAAAAAGGCGGTTTCCAGCCTTGCGGCCCTCTCAGAGGCCATGCAGCAGAAAAAGATCCTGGAAGCGCGAGCCGTCATCTGTGATGCCCAGCATAATCTGATTGTGGACCTCGGATGCTGCAAGGGGATTATTCCGCGTATGGAAGGGGCGCTCGGTGTGTCAGAAGGCTCCACCCGCGATATTGCCATCATATCCCGCGTCGGCAAGGCCGTCTGTTTTCAGATTACCGAACTGACTGAGGACGAACAGCAAAACCCCGTTGCCCTGCTCTCGAGACGTGCGGTGCAGGAGCTTTGCTGTTCCAATTACATAGCAAACCTTATGCCAGGGGACGTCATCCCCGCGCGTGTTACTCATTTGGAGCCGTTCGGCTGTTTTGTGGATATCGGATGCGGCATCTCTTCCCTGATTCCGATCGATTCGATTTCCGTCTCCCGCATCTCCCATCCGTCCGACCGGTTCAGGGTTGGGCAGGATATCCGCGCGGTCGTCAAGGCTGTGGATGAGACGGGACGCGTCTTTCTCACGCATAAGGAGTTGCTCGGCACTTGGGAGGAAAACGCTGCGCTCTTCTCTCCGGGAGAGACGGTTGCCGGTATCATCCGCTCGGTGGAGGATTACGGCGCGTTTGTGGAACTGACCCCGAATCTTGCGGGGCTTGCCGAACCGAGAGAGGGAATCCATCCGGGGCAGTACGCATCCGTTTACATAAAAAGTCTGATTCCCGACCGGATGAAAGTCAAGCTCATCATCGTCGACGCGTTTGATGCGGAATATGACGCGCTCGAACCTGAGTATTTCTACACAGGCGACCACATGCAGGAATGGCGGTATTCCCCGGATTCGAGCGAAAAAATTATTGAGAGCCGGTTTGAATAGCAGAAAGGGAAACGGAAGACTTATTCCGTTTCCCCTTTTCTTTCATATTCCCGGCAGAGCATCCAGCCATAGTGAAATGCCTTTTCACACAGGATCTTGTGTATCTTCTCATAGCTTTGGTAGATACTCAGTACCTCGGCGGGGTCCTCGCCATCCTCCAAGCGAAAGTGTGCCGAAAGGGCATTTCTGGCAAGTCCAATTTCCTCATACAGCTCTTCGCAGGTATGGTTTTCATACTCGTTGGTGATTAAAAAAGCAAGCTCCGGGTGTACGTCCCTTATCAAGGTTCCGGTCATATAACCATAGACAAGTTCAAAAAGTTTGTCTATGGACTCTGGGAATTGATTCATGGTTGTTTCTCCTGTCTTTGCTCCGGTAAATGTTTGAGTGCAAAACTGATACACTGAGCAATCATCTCATTACGGCTAACCTCAAACGTCTGCGCCGCACGATCTATTTTTTCCAATTCATTATCATCAATTCTAAGCGAAATCACTACCTTTTCTGGCTTTGAAGAAACTGAAGCTGAAGCATATGATAAGTTTGGAAATTCGGGCGCATCTTGTAACTGGCGTATTAAAGTGTCCGATTTGCGGTAGCTCGATGTATACCAATAAACACGCATGGACGAACAAAAACGGCACATATAAGGAAGTATATTATTATATATGTGGCAGAAATAAGCAGGAGCGAGGACATCATTGTGATTATAAGGCATTGTTGTCGACAAAAAGCAGGCGTAATCAAAAGCTGATTATCTTTTAGATAGTATCCATATGGAGCGAATCCTCCGTCAACCTCATTTCCGTGCTTATTCTCTGCGTCCATTCATTGTTTGTTCCATAATATTATCACAAGTTTTTCTCATATCCTCATTTTCATAGTTTGCTGTCATTTTCGATAGTAAGTTTCCCATTTTTATAGGTATCAGATAACAACAAAGAATTTGCAGTTTTTGGATCAAACTATGACATATAATAAATCGTTTGGACTTAATGTGCTTTGCAAGTCCTCGCCCCACTTTTTCGGGTAGAGCCATAAATTCTTGAGGAACAGGCAACGGCTCAGATGATTTTGTACGAGTCAATGGTGGATGAAAAATATGGAAAGAAATATTGAATTTTGCATATTCAATTCTTAAGCATTTTGCTAATGACTCTATTGCCCCTTTGCTTGATGAATAAGGAGATATACCCATAAATCCTGTTACACCTACGCCAGAGCTTGTAAAAATAACCTTTCCGCTTTTCTGTTTTCTCATATAAGGTAAAACACTCTTGACTAATCGTAACGCTCCAAAATAATTCACTTCAAATACATCTCTGTATGTATCAATATCCGTATTGACTTCCATGTCAAAGGTACAAAGGCAGGCGTTATGAATGGCAAAGTCTATTCTATCAAACTTCTTAATGATGTCTGTAATAGCAGCGTTTATCTGTAACTCATCGCATACATCTACCTCATAGTAAGAAAGGCGATTGGGAAAAACCTGTGTCAGATTTTCTAGATTATCTGTTTCTATATCCAATACAGCAACATTGTTGCCGTCTTTAAGAGCTTGCTCAGTAAAATAATATCCTATTCCTTGATTAGCGCCTGTAATTACAATATTCGCCATTATGCCACCCCTAACTCTGCAAAAAATTTTTCTATATGATTATAAGCATCTGTCCGAAAAGAATTTTTGCATTCTTCTGACAGAAGTCCGCTGAAAAGCCACCTTTGGGCAAAAAAGTATATAGGCGCATAATATTTAACGGCTAAATATTTGCTGTCCGCAGTTGAGATTACCGCTGCTTCTATTAAGATAGAGAATACCTTGCTTTGAAATGCAAGTGGTTCAACAAACATCCATCTGTCGTATATTTTTTTTACTTCGTTGTTGTTGAATTGTTCAATCAGTAGTAAACGCATTACCTTATTACAAAAACTGTCCATAAAATAGTTTTCAAAAAATGTATCACATACCGGTTGATAAAAATTTTCACATACAGAATAAGATTGTCCTGTCAGCGCCTGCTCTAATTGAACCATCATATCAGTTGCTCTCTTCTCAAATTGATTAAGAAGTTCGTCAAAAATAGCTTGCTTATTCTTAAAATGATAATAGACAGAGCTTTCTTTAATGTGTACCTCTCTACAAATATCTCGGATAGATACTGCCGAAAAACCTTTTTGCGAAAATAGATTTAAAGAAACCTCTAATATATGCTGTTTTGTATCTCTCATCACAGCCTCCTTATCTAACAGTTGTTAGATAAATTATACCTAACAATCGTTAGAATGTCAATGAGGGTAGTATAGGAAAAGAGCCGATGATCTGTAAGGTATTGAACCGCTCCCTGTCAAGTAGACAGATAAAATAATAGAACTGTCGCTATAAGGGGAGCATATCAGGTATCTCACAAGTAGTCATCGGCTCTGCGTCTTTGCGTCTGGCTCTTTGACAATATACTGTTGTGTTAGATAAAAGCAAGACTTAACTATTGCTTTTTTAGCAATCGTTGCTTGAATGCTTTTATTCTTTGACCATAGCGACTTGTAAATATTATACCGCACATAATCATTCCGATTGACGCACCTTCAGCAAAGTTTGATATTGCACTTAATACTGTATTACAATTTAATGCAGTATGGTTAATCAAACTTGAAACAAACCAAAAAATTGCTCCTGTTAGTAAAAGCCGATGTACACGCTTAGTATATCGTTCTGTTTCTGTATTCGTATAGTCTACTGCTTTTAATACTGTTTCTTTCATTTCAGTATTCACTTTTTCGCCTTTCCTTTCGCCATCAAGCAATTCTCTAAGGTCAACCTCATAATAATCAGAAATTTCTATTAAAATATCTAAATCAGGCAAATTATTACCATTTTCCCAACGAGATACAGTTCTGTTCGATACATTAAATTTCTCTGCAATTTGTTCTTGCGTAAGTCCTTTTTGTTTTCTAAGTACCTTTAGAAATGCTCCTATTTTTTGTTGATTCATTAAGGTCTTATCCTCCTTTCAATAAAAGGATATCAAATATTTCAGCACATAAACAGGACATAAAGTGTGATTCGTCATATTTAGCCACCTGACATATCCTGTCCACCTCTACAAATGTTTTGCTAATCAACTCTGCATTTGGGTTTAAACTCTTTGATGACAGTTATGCCCCCTTTCCCGAATTGATGGACAGAAAAACATTCGTTATAATGGAAAGGAA
>UQSL01000060.1 GCA_900543705.1 uncultured Oscillospiraceae bacterium | reverse complement strand
GCTTGAACAATTTTTACTTTGAAATAATATTGTCTAACTTTTTGGGGTCACTTCAGTTCTGCGGTGTTTTCTTTTTGCCTTATTTCAGGGAAATTTCAGGGAAGATAACTTTGCGGTTTTCTTCAAATTCAGGTAGCGGCTGCGGAAGAGTTAAGCCTGCCCGCTCCATCAGTGCAAGAAAATCCCGTGGGAGAGGAGAGCGCACTTCGATGGTCCGCTTTCTGTCCAAATCCGGGAAACGGGCAACAAAGCAGTGCAGGGCATGCCGGTTAATCAGGGCATTGTCCACCCCATACAGCGTATCTCCTGCAAGCGGAAACCCAAGATGTGCCATGTGTACCCGGATTTGGTGGGTACGCCCGGTATCAATTTTGACCCGGCACAGCGAATAGTTTTCCCCACGGGAGAGGATACGGCAGTGGGTCAGTGCGTACTGTCCCTGTTCACTCACATGGCGTTCTATCAGGCTGTCCTCTTTTCTGGCAATCGGCGCTTCCATGCGATAGTAATCCCTTGGAGGTACCCCGCACACGATCGCAAGATATTCCTTTTTCACACTCTTCCACAAGATAGAAGCGTAGTGGGAATTCTTTGCCGCGACGACCAGCCCGGAGGTATCCCGGTCGAGCCGGTTTATCGGTCGGAAACAAAACGATTCCCCTCGCTGTCCGCAGATTCCGGCAAACAGGTTTGCCAGTGTGTCCTTCTGATGGCGTTTGGATTCGTGCACCGGCATAAAGGGCGGCTTGTCGAGCACCATAACGTCCTCATCCTCATACACAATGATGGAGGGATCCGCCTCCACTGCCAGCGGGGTACGGGCGTCATTCGGAAAAGTAATGTCCAGCACATCGCCCGCATGCAGGATATCTACCGTCCGGGTACGCACGCCGTTTTGGACAAGCCCCGTCTCCAGCTGCTTTAATTTAATGATGTTGCGCCTGGAATATCCATGCACTTGCTTTAAATAATCCTGTACACGCATGCCGTCGTGTTCTGCGTCAATTACATAGCGGTAGCTGCGCACTTGGCTTCCTCCTTCTGCTCCGCCTCGTCCAGATGGCGAATGTAGTGGAACAGGTACTGCTGGGCAATCCCCTGCGTCCCCTCAATACAAGCAGGGGTCCCCTGTGGATAAAAACGCTCGAGCACCCGTTTTATCCACACGTCCACCGGAAACGCATCAAGCCGATGCAACCCATACAGCAGCACGCAATCGCAGACTTTCGGGCCAACTCCCTTGACCACCTGAAGCGCCTGCCTTGCCTCGTCGATGGGTAGGTTACAGAGGTTTTCCAGCACAAGTTCACCCGAGGCGACTTTCTGCGCCGCGTCAATGAGGTACTTCGCACGAAATCCCGCCCGCAGGTAGGATAAATCCTCCGGCGCCTTCGAGCAGATGGATTCCGGTGTGGGAAAAGCGTATTCTCCCCTCCCAAGCGGCTTGCCAAACGCCTCGCAGAAGCGCTCCACGATCCCTTTGATGCGCGGAATATTGTTGTTCTGGGAAATGATAAACGTACACAGTGCCTCCCACGGCTCCTGTTTCAGCACCCGGATACCCGGAGCATAGCACAGGGCCCGGCGCATGGTTTCGTCTTCCCTGTAGCGGGCTTTGAGCGCCTCGTAGTCGAGCCCAAGGTCAAAGTAGTCGAACCAGATATTCTCAAACTCCTCGAGCGTCGTCCCCTCCAAAAGAAAGGAATCAGTGGACAGCGCAGTGATATGTAGTAGCGTTTCGCGTACGATGCCCCGGTAAGAACCGTCCTGCTGGCGGACAAAACGAAAGCACTGCCCACAATCGAGTGTTTCGTCCAGGTTCAGGCAGGACACGCCGGTGAGCAGGATTGCCCGCTCCTGTAAGCTTATCTCCAAAGAAAAAATCTCCCATTTCCTTTTATTTTTCAGTAGCATTCTACCATATCCATGGTATAATTGCTACAGACGCCGCCGGGATTTTTCATCCGGCAGTTTTCCCGATACAAACCCTTCGCCCGTCATACGGCGGCGACGCTAAAGATACAGGAGGAACTCATGTGAAGGAAGCCATCTATACCATCCCCATCAGCGAGGTGTTTGAGCCAAAGGACGGCTGCCCGCTGTGCCGCCTGCGCGATATGCTTGAGCAGCGCTGTCTGGAGTACATTATGGGCGCCGCCATGATGGAACCCGATATCCGGGTAGAGACAAACCGCCTCGGCTTTTGCAAAGACCACTACTTTATGATGCTTGAACGCAAAAACCGCCTGAGCATCGCTCTGATGCTGCAAAGCCATCTGGACGGGCTGCTCAAGGGAGTAGAAGATGCGGCGGGCACAAAGCCCGTAAAAAAATCCCTTTTTTCAAGGCCGATGGAGCCACACTATCTCCATGATACCTGCTATGTGTGCGATAAAATCGAAGAAGCGGTCAGCGGCATGGTGAAAAACCTCTGCAAGATGTATACAAACGAGCCGGAATTCAAAAAATTGTATCAGGAGCAGGCAGGCCTTTGCTATCCGCATTACCAGCGCCTGATGGCGGATGCTCAAAAATCCCTCCCCGCCAAGGACTGCCCCGCATTTGCAGCGGATACCGCAGCGATCACCAAGCGCTATCTCATCGGTCTGAAGGCGGACGTTGACCATTTCTGCACCATGTTTGATTACCGCAACGCAGGGCCAAAGGCGGACTGGGGCAACTCCAGGGACGCGATTGAGCGTTCTATTCACTACCTCACCGGGCGTAACCCAGTACACACAGAGAAAAAATAACGAACGGGTTCATTCCCTCACCGGCCTTATCCTTTCCGCTCTATATCGGTATGCCTTCTTTGCACGAACAGCTGAAACAGCCTCTATCCCCATAACTTTCCCTTTCATTTTCAAAGGCAGCCTCTCTTAGAGGGACTCACAAAGTACGGTTTTTTACATAAACTCCTTCTCTGCTTATAAAGTTTCCAAAAATGCGTAGAAAACCTTTCCGTCACATTGTAAAAGCCGTCGAATCCTGCTACAATAAAGCACGAAGTAACTAACGGAAAGGATGGAACAAAACATGTCATTTTCCCACCTCATTGATTTAAACCATCTTTCCTCCGGCAGGGTCGAGGAGATACTCACGCTTGCGGACGATATCCGCCTGCACCCGGAACAATACCTCGACGCGTGCAAGGGAAAAATCATGGCAACTCTTTTCTACGAGCCCTCTACCCGCACCCAAATGTCCTTTCAGGCGGCGATGCTCCGCCTCGGCGGGCAGGTCATCGGATTTGACAACCCGCAGAACACCTCCGCCGCGAAAGGGGAAAACCTCAAGGACACCGTTAAAATTATCAGCGGTTATTCCGATATTGTCGTCATCCGCCACCCGGTCGAAGGCGCTGCCAAGGCGGCTTCCCTGTACTCCGGATGCCCGGTGATCAACGCGGGCGACGGAGGCCACCTCCACCCTACCCAAACCCTGACTGACCTGTGCACTCTGCGTGCGGAAAAAGGAAGGCTCGACCATCTGACCATCGGTTTGTGCGGCGATTTGAAAAACGGGCGTACTGTCCACTCCTTGATTAAGGAGATGCTTCGGTATCCCGGCAACCGCTTTGTATTCATCTCCACCAAAGAGCTTGCCGTCCCCTCCTATCTCAAGAGCTACCTGGATGCAAACGGAGGTTCCTACACGGAGGTTTACAGCCTGGAAGAAGCAATCCCCCAGCTCGATGTGCTGTACATGACCCGTATTCAACAGGAGCGTTTTTCTTCTTTGCAGGAATATGAGGAACAAAAACACGTATATATTCTAACAAAGGGAAAACTTGAATACGCCAAACCGGATTTGAAGATTCTGCATCCACTGCCGCGCGTAGATGAAATTGAGACGGATGTCGACGATGACAGCCGGGCGGTCTATTTCAAGCAGGCCGTGTATGGGATGTATGCGCGCATGGGCTTGATTTTGACCATGCTCAGAGAAAACACTGGGCGCCTTACCCCGGCCCGGTATGATGGAGATCAAGCGCATGTATGCAGCAATCCGAAATGTATCACCAACCATGAGACCTATGTTCCCAAACTCTTTGAGGAATCCGGCAGCATGCTCACCTGTGCATACTGCGACCAGAGGACCCTCATCTAACTTGCCGCTGATGCGGGAACGTCCCGCTTCAGAAGATACATATTTTCAGCCAATAAGGAGGATGATTCCCATGGCAGTCATTCAAGTGAATGCCAATACGGTAAAGGACACCATTGCCAAAGAGAAGCTCTTGGTACTTGATTTCTATGCAGACTGGTGCGGCGACTGTCGCATGATGTACCCCGTCATTGAGGAAATTTCCGAGGAAGTAAAGGGAACGGCCACCGTTGCCAAATTCGATATTGAAGATAATATCGAGCTTGCTCATGAATTTGAGGTACAGAAAATTCCAACCATCATCGTTTTCAAAAACGGAGAAGAGACTGCGCGTTTTATTGAATTCGCAGAGAAAGAGGATATCCTCGCCGCAGTCAAATAATCTATCCTTTCCCCAAGTCAGGCAGTTTCCATTTGGTTTGGAAACTGCCTGTTTTTATTTTTTGGAAAAAGCATATTACCATACGCAAAATGATTTGCACTTTATAAAAAAATAAAGAAAATCGGCTTATAAAGTAAGAAACGTACCATTGCCTGTATATGCGGGCAGTTCCAGTTCATGATAGGAAATAGAATCATTGCTTTTGTAATGATTCTATCATCATATTTTTTCCAAAATCGGTGATACTAATCCACACAGGAAGATCCGCTGCCAGCAAGGATGAAACGGAGGAGTTTTGAGTGATCACAGTGGCAATCCTTGGAAAGAAAACCGATCGAAGGATTACAGATTATCTGATTCGAGCGTTTGACGGGCTATGCCCCAGCCTGTTTCTGACCCCCTTCGGCACGATACGTACACAGGATGAGGATTCCTCTGCACAGTCGTTTGATCCTTTAATTATCTTTTGGGACTCCGAAAGTACCGACGTCAATTTTGTACCGGATATCGTCATCCTCAAAGACAGCTGCGAACATCTGGATGTCCTGCTTAAAGACAATACGACAATGATTTTTAATTCCGTCAACGCATCTCATCTCGATGCTGTCCGCGGAACGTCGGTAAACGCCATCGCCTGCGGATATACCCAGCGGGACGCCATCACCTTCTCCAGTGTTTTGCCGGAAGAGCCGGTTCTTGCTCTACAACGCAGTGTCCATGCGCTCGACGGGACCGAGGTAGAGCCTTTTGAGCTTCCCATCGAGGTATCCGCCGGCTGGGCCCGCTATCCGCTGCAAAGCGTATTCGCACTCCTTATCCTGCTTGGCACCCCAAATAGAGTTCACTATATATTTGACAAACATACAGAGAAACAATAACCAGAATTATGAAAGAAAACTTTTAAAAATTCCCTGTGATATTCCGCCTTTCCCGGCACAAAATACTACTACAAACGCACCAAACAAAACATTATAATAAATTCTTTAACATTAAGGAGAGAAAACATTATGTCTAACAATAACAACAGCGGAAGCAACAGAATCGTAGTTCCGGAAGCTCGTCAGGCTATGGACCGTTTCAAAATGGAAGCAGCTAACGAAGTCGGCGTTACCCTCAAAGAGGGATACAATGGTGACCTGACCTCCAGACAGGCTGGTTCCATCGGTGGCCAGATGGTCAAAAAAATGATCGAATCTTACGAGAACTCCATTAAGTAAGTTTTTTTCTTAGCATTTATAGAGGCACCGCGTCAACAGATGCGGTGCCTCTTGCTGTTTTCATTTACTGCGAGCTAATTATAAGAACGACTGACCTGTATTAAAATAGCCGGAACTTAGCTTCCGGCTTTTTGTTTCAGAAACTGTCAGACTCCGCTTAGATTTTGTCCCAGAAATAACGGACAGTGTCAAGGCAGTACTCGGTGGCTGCAGAGTTGTCCTCCATACCCTCGAACTCGATAGAGATTTCCTTGTCATATCCGGAGTTCTTGATGATGCTCAGAATGCGGGGAATATTCATATCGCCCTGGCCAAGGATTGCACCACGGAGGATATTGTTGTTGCTGGCAGTACCAACATAACCAAGAGACAGCGGCATTTGTCTCCAGCCTTCCGGAGTAGTCGGGTATTCAGCTGGACCTTTGGTCGGGCCGTCGACATACATGCCCTTCTGCGGAAGCATGTTCTCATAGCGGCGGATATAGAAATCCTTCATATGGACCATATCCGCATATTTGATGGCTTTTGCAACTGCGACTTCCGGATTGTCATCTACGCAGAGATAATTACCGACGTCGACAGTCAAGCCGACATTTGGGCGGTTGACAGCATTGAGAAGACGGATGAGGCGGTCTGCACCATTGACATATAGGCCATGGTTCTCAAGCGTACTGCTCAGGCCGATAGAAGCGCCGTAATCAGCGAGTTCCTGAACGGCTGCAACAAAGGTCGGGAAATCTTTTTCAAACTGCTCCGGGGTATTGATGCCCTGCGGGTGCTGGCCACTACAGCAGTCATGACGCATCTTTTTGATACCGAGCATCTTACAGATGTTCATGTATTTTTCAATACGGGCGATTTCCTCTCTGCGCTCTTTCTCTGTCGGTTTGATAACGCAGGCGTTGAGGGAAAATGCAGACAGCGGCATGCCGACTTTCTCTGCATGCTCACGAATGCTGTTAACATAAGCCTCATCAATATCACCGTTCTCTTTGAGAAGCGGAAGACCGAACGGGACAAGCTCCAGATGCTCTGCATCATGCGCTTTCGCCCAATCGATCACTTCATAAATCGTCATTTCTCCACGGCGAAGATACGGAGAAAGACAATAGCTGCTGATACCAAGTTTCATATACCCTTACTCCTTTAAATATGTATTGGAAGCTGTCCTATAACAACTCACCAAGCTCTATTGTAATCTCTCTTTTTTTGAAAGTCTATAGGAAAAGTCGATAGACTTATGTCGATTCTTTCTAACGGCAGTTAGATATTCCAAAAGTTTTTTATACCATATTGCAAAAAAAGCGTCGAAAAATATTGCCATTGAAAAAATTATTGTAAAATACTTCTGGAAATATATTATATTATTTTAAAATTATATCACATAATTTGGCGATAATCATGGAGAGTGAAACTATCCTTATCATCATTATGCCTATGATGTAAACACGAATTCGATCGTGTCGATCAGCAAAGAACTGTTTAATTATAGCAAGGAAAATAAACTAATCAAATAATATAGATTCCGGCTGTCCATTTGACAATTTTTTGGAGGTATAGATGAAAATCACAAAACGAAAAACCGCTTTTGTTCTGGTTATTGGAATCCTCTTTAGCACTTTTAACCTGACCGGGTGCTCTGAAAATACAAAAATGGATCCAGATCAGCCCCTATCCGTCTATTATCAGAGCTCTGCTAATCCGAATCTGGAAAAAAAAATATTTGATCAATACAACCGTGCAATTGGAGAAAAAGACAGAGAGATTGAAGTGCGGGAATTTGAGGATACGGAACAGGCCAATCAGACCATTGCCACTGAAATACTTGCCGGCAAAGGCCCAGACGTGTTCGTATTTGATGAGACCGGGCTGGAAAAGTATTTGAGTTATGCAAAGGAAGGTGCTTTTGAAGACCTAAATCCCTATTTCGAAAAGGATAGTACCATATCCCTGGACGACTACAATCAAAAAATACTTGATTAGATGAAAAACGCCGCTTCATCCCCCTCAGCTACCGGGTCAATGCTGTATTTACCACCCAGCAGGCCATGGAACTCTATGGCCTTGATCCATCGGTGGAGTTATCTCTCGACAACCTCGCCGATTATTTAAATAATATACCTTCCACTCAAAATGGTGAAAACGTTTATCTATTTGACAACAATGAGTTTTTGCGTTACATGCTTTTGAATGGAAAAATTGATATCTTTACTGGAAGCTCCTCTTTTCAGAAACAAGAGTTTCTTACACAAGCAGAAGGATTTTATCGACTTTTTCAAAAGTTTAATCAAGAGATAACCTGGGGTTACTCTATGAATTTATTTAAAAATAAAAGTCTTATTTTTATGTCTGGTTCCAATCCGATTATACAAGGGTTTTCAGCAAATGGTGTCGTATCTGCCTATCGTGCTTGGCAAGATAAAACAGATAATATTTTGATTCCCAAGGGAATAAAAAGTAATCAATTAGATGATGGTTACTATTCTACACCACAATTGATAGTAGCAGTCAACACTAACTGCAAAGACAAAGAACAAGCCTTCCGCTTTGTCAAATACCTGATGTCAGATTCTGTCCAAAACTGGGATTCCACAGCCGGGTACTGCACTATCGGCTGGCCAGTCAAGACAAGTGCTCTCGAACAGGTAAAACAGGTTATGCTGGAAGATGAACAGAAAACTTATGGCACTAATTCCGGGTATCGGGAATACCTCGACGCCTGCTTTAAAATTGTCGATCAGGTCATTGGTTGCCGGTCCGCGTATTTGATGTTAAGTATGCAAAGGAAATCTTCGATCCTCTGTTTGACGACTATCTGAACAACAAGATCTCCGTGGAGGAGCTTGGCAAACAGCTCGATTCCAAAACAGAATTGTATATGAAAGAAAATTAGTAGAATTAGTAGTAACCGTTACAAAATGAGAAACCCGTCCTGTGACAAGAGACCACAGGACGGGTTTCTCATTGATGTTTCTTTGACAAAATATAAGTAATATTGGGAATTCATGTTGCATAATAAATAAATTTGTAATAAACTATTATTGGCAAAAAAAGCACCGCCAACCCGCCTAACAGGCGGTTTCACGGTGCTTTTACTGGTGAACCATGACACATTGAAAACAAACCCTTTGTTTGTTTTCGTTGATGGTTTATTGGGAGTTATTTTTTACAGATGATTATTGATTATTATTTTCCCTTTTGCCTTGAGATTGTCAAAAAAACTTGCGTGTTTGTTATAAAAAAGCCTTTAAAGTCCGTTTTGTTGTTGCACTTTGTGCAGCGTACTTGGTATAATTTTTCCATGAAGACTCGTCTCCTTTCGGGAGTACTTTGTGTTTATGGTAAAACCATTGTAACTCAAGGGCTGACGGGTCTTCAACTTTTATTTAACTACAGTCCGAACCAAGATACAAGGAGGAATAGTCACACATTATACTATTTCAACCTGAAAAAGATAATGGATCAAAAGGGACTCCGTCAAGTGGATATTCTCAAACGAGCAGAGCCGTTTTGTGATAAATATAATATAAAACTCGGAAAAAACGATTTAAGCCAATATATAAATGGTAAAGTAGAACCAGGACAAGAAAAATTGAGTATATTGAGTTTGGCTCTTGGAGTAAGTGAAACGTGGCTTATGGGATATGAAGTTTCTCCGGAAGGAATAATGTTGCCTGAGCCGGAAACCACAGAGGACTATGTAACTTTTCCTGTTATTGGAGAAGTTTCTGCTGGATATGAACACGTCATCCAGGAGGATTGGAGTGGAGACACAATCAGCATCCCGATCCAATATCTGCGCGGGCGGCCAAAATCCGATTTCTTGGTACTCACAGTCTGCGGAAACAGCATGTATCCTTTATACTTAGAGGGAGATAATGTGCTTATTCTCAAGCAACAGACGCTTGATCGCAGTGGAGACATCGGACTGATTCGCTATAATGGGGAATGTGCCACTCTCAAAAAGGTAGAGTATGTGATTGGTGAGGACTGGATGAAGCTAATCCCTCTCAATCCTGAATATCCTCCTCGGACTATTGAGGGGACTGATTTAGAAGAATGTGAAATCATAGGCGTTCCGTGGTTGTTAATTCGAGAGATTAAAAAATAAACCGTCCCGGCGCTGCTAACACCGAGACGGCCTATAACTGAGTGGCTCTGTTGTTAGTCTGCCCCTCAAATATATTATAGCAGATTCGTCATACTTTTGTCTGTCGAATTTGTCGAAAAGAGGGGTAATTTGTATGAAAAAGTTGTTTTGTCTGATTATGGTTCTTGCCATGCTGTTAACAGGATGTTCATCGGGAAACACAGATACTAATAGTTCACAGGAAAGTTCTTCTGTCCAGTCACTGGAAAATGTAGGGACTTTGACCTATGTAGTGGATAATCTCCAATTTGAAATCCCAGAAACATGGACAGAAAAAACTAAAGAAAGTGGTTCACATTATTATTTTTATCCACCTACCGATGCCGATATCAATTTTTTGATGGTTCAATTTTCTCCAATGGATTCTCATGTATCTATCACTGAAGAAGGCATGCTGGATGCTTACGCTGATGGGATTAAAAAAAATTCCGAAGGCTATGTTGGGGGTTTCAAAGACATTGAAACCAATGCGCAAGGATTGGATTATGGATATTTATCTTATTCTATTGTTGTATCTGGAAATAGTATCCATGCAACTTGTCATATTTTTGATTCTGAACAGGGCGTTGTAATTCTGTCTATGGTTACAGGAACAGGAACCAATACTGCAAACACTGTTGAAAACGAGAGAGCTTTTATAACCAATATCACCGATTCCGTTCAAAAATTCTCAGATACAACTTCTGACTATAAGACAATTCTTGCAAATGTGCAACCTTCAGAATCCGAGGATGTTTCTTTATACGATAGCCAACAGGCAGAAGAAGAAAGCAATGCATCCAGTAATTCCATCACGTTAGGCCAACTCAACGCCCTGGAAACGGCTGGAGGCTATCTGGATATTATGCCCTTCTCCTATAATGGGCTTGTGGATCAATTGGAATATGAAGGGTATACTCATGAAGAAGCCGTATATGGCGCAGATCATTGTGGAGCAGATTGGAATGAGCAGGCAGTAAAATCTGCCAAGTCATATTTAGATATGATGGATTTTTCTCGTGACGGTTTAATTGAACAATTAGAATATGAAGGGTTTACCCACGAGCAAGCTATTTATGGCGTTGAGGCCAACGGCTTTTAATTAACAATAAAAACCGCCCATCCTGTTGGCGCAGGAAAAGGCGGCACGACCATCAACCACAAGGGCGACGGTACATATAGAATGCAAAAATATTGTACCACAAAAAGCCCGGGAAACGCAACCGGGTATTTTTGCGCCTATTTTTAAGGAGTGTAGGTTGTACAATGATGTGTTACAGAGGCAGATAAAATGAAATAGACAGCAA
>UQSL01000059.1 GCA_900543705.1 uncultured Oscillospiraceae bacterium | reverse complement strand
AATATTTCCTACTTAGGGGCTTTTTTGTGCTGTCTGTACATTCTGGGGCAGTTCACATTTCACAAGGCGGGGGGTTATTGTATCAGTTGCCATCCGTGAAAACAAACTATCCTAGATAGTGTTGCAGCAGGAGATAGGTGTTAGCCAAGCCGTCCATGTGAGTGCGCTCATAGCCGTGGGATGCATAGACGCCCGGGCCAATCAGCGCATGGCGCAGATCGTGTCCGGCAGACAGGGCGGCATCCGCATCCGAGCCGTAGCCCGGGTAGATATCCACCGCATAGTCGAGGCCGTTGTCCTTTGCCGCTTTGATGAGAGCGGTCGTCATATCGTAGTCATACGGCCCGCGGGAGTCCTTTGCACAGATGGAAACCTTGCACTCATTGCAGTTAAGGCCGATGCCGACACAGCCCATGTCCAGGCTGAGGATTTCCTGTACATCCTCCGGAACACTCGCCGCCGCACCGTGACCGGTTTCTTCATAGACAGTAAAATGCGCATAGACCTTGCGGCCGGGGACAGTACCGGTGTCCTTCAGATGTTTTGCATAGGCGAGCAGGATGGCCGAACAGCCCTTGTCGTCGATAAAGCGGCTTTTGAAATAGCCGGAATCCGTGAGAGTGGTACGGGGGTCAAACGCGACAATATCGCCGGCGCTGACCCCGAGGGCTTCCGTTTCCTCTTTGGAATAGACCTTTTCGTCGAGCACGACTTCCATCGTATCGAAGTCTCTCGGCTGTTCCTTAAGTTTGAGATTGACATGGGAGGAGGGGTCGTTCATCTGGAACGTGCCGCTGTAGCTGCCGGAAAACCGGGTGAAGACGGTGCAGTTTTCCGAATCCACGTTGTTCGGAACCAGCCCGCCAAGCGGGGAAAGGGAAAGGCGTCCATTTGCTTTGACTTCCCGGACAATGGCGCCGAGCGTGTCGACATGCGCGGTCAGTAAAATGGGATTGCCTTCGCCGCCGAAACAGACGACGATGCTGTTTTTCGCGGTGCGGTTGGGTTCATATCCCAGCTTAGTGAGAGTGGAAAACAGGTAATCTGCCACTTCCCGGGTATAGCCGGTCGGGCTTTTGATGGCAAGCAGGGTTTTGGCCTGCTCTATAATGTAATCGGTCATGTTGCACTGCATCTGAAGTTCCTCCAATGTTGATGATTTTGATCTGAGAAAACCGTCCTGTAATACTGGCAGGGAAACGATCCGGATTTCAGTTTACTACCTTTTGTGGTTTGAAGCAATAAAAAGATTCTGACACGGTGCAATATTTACAAACTGTTTTTGCATGTAGGTTAGAAATGGTGTAAAATGGAACTGAGTCATTATCAAGAGAACAGGAGATTACGGCATGGGTGGATTTGTCGCGCTGAAGGATGTCTATAAAAGCTATCACATGGGGGAGATCACGATCAACGCTGCGGATGGCGTCTCCTTTACAATTGAAAAAGGGGAATTTGCAGTTATCGTGGGTCCGAGCGGAGCCGGAAAAACAACGGTATTAAACCTCCTTGGCGGAATGGATGTCTGCGATAAAGGAAAAATGCTCGTAGACGGCAGTAACATCAGCGATTACAACCGAAAGGAACTCATCTCTTACCGGCGATATGACGTGGGATTCGTATTCCAGTTTTACAACCTGGTGCAAAACCTGACGGCAAAAGAAAACGTCGAACTTGCCACCCAGATATCCAAGGACCCGCTCGATGTGGTCGAGGTGCTCGAGCAGGTGGGACTGAAAGAGCGCATGAACAACTTTCCCTCCCAACTGTCCGGCGGGGAACAGCAGCGCGTGGCAATTGCAAGGGCGCTTGCCAAGCATCCAAAGCTTTTGCTGTGCGACGAGCCGACCGGAGCGCTCGATTACAATACCGGCAAGCGGATTCTGGCGCTTTTGCAGGATACCTGCCGTAAAACGGGGATGACAGTCATTGTCGTCACCCACAATCAGGCCATCACCCCAATGGCGGACCGTGTGATCCACATGAAAAACAGCAAGGTGGAGCAGACGATTTTAAACGAGCACCCCACCCCGGTGGAAAGGATCGAGTGGTAAGCTGTGAAGAGTGCATTTCGCAAGGATACCTTTCGGGAAATCTGGAAGACCAAAAACCGCTTCCTTTCCATCTTCGCCATCATCGCCATTGGCGTCGGCTTTTTTGCAGGCGTCAAGGCCACCTGTTCAGACATGGAAAAGTCGGAGGATTATTTTTATCAGAAAAACAACCTGATGGATGTCCGGGTTGTCTCCACGCTTGGGTTTGGGGAAAAGGATCTTGAGGCGTTTCGTTCCCTGGATGGAGTCAAAGGGGTTATGCCGGCTTACAGCGCAGATTTGTTTATGGAGAAATCCGGGAATACGGCGGTGTGCAAGGTATACTCCTTACCGCAGGAGGATGCAAAAAAAACCGACCGTTTAAACGAGCTTCGCCTTGCAGACGGCAGAATGCCGAAGCAGAAAAACGAATGCGTGATTGATTCCTACCTCGCAGAACGGGGGAGCTTTTCCATCGGGGATACCGTACAGATGAAGACCGATGGGGATGGTTCTGTATCTTCGATGCTTTCCCAGGAGGAATTTACCATCGTCGGTACGGTGGAAAGCCCAATGTATATCTATAAAATGCAGCGCGGCAGCAGTACCATCGGCGACGGCTCGGCAGATGGTTTCGTGTACCTGATGCCCGAAGCATTTTCCTATGAAGATTACACGGATGTCTATCTGACGTTTGAAAGTTCCGAACAGGCACAGGCCTATACCGAGGAGTATGATTCGCTCAGCGAGGGATATGTAGAAATTGTGGAGCGTCTCGGGGACACCCGTAAGGGTGAAAGGCTGGAAGAGATCAAGGCACAGGCCGGAAAGACCATCACGGAAAACGAGCAAAAGCTTGCCGGTGCAAAGGAGGATGCGGATTCCCAGATGGCAGATGCCAAACAGCAGCTTGCCGATGCTAAAGAACAGCTTACTTCCGGAGAGGCGGAGTATGCTGAGCAAAAACAGCAGTTTGATACAAAGATTTTCCAGGCAGAACAGACTCTTGCAGATTCCAAGGCCAAAACGGCCGAAGGATGGGAGCAGTACAACACCAGCTTAAAGCAGGTATCGTACGGACTGGAAGCCCTGCAAACCCAGCGCCAGGCACTCATTGCCAGCCGCCGTGAGCTTGACGCGGCAAAGGAACAGATTTCACAGGGGGAGGAACAGCTGACCCAAGCCGAGCAGACTCTTGCCGCCAAGCAGCAGGAGTATGAACAGGGGCTTGCAGCCTACCAAAGCGCAAGCACCCTGCTGCAAAGCGCGAAGGCGGCTTTGGCGGCCCCATCCGCATTCAATGCGGAGCAGCTAGCCGGGATACAGGCGGGATTAAACCGGATGCAAAGCGGGCTCGGCGACCTGTTCCTTGCCTGTGTCTCCGGCAGTACTGCCCTGCGCCCACAGCTTGATGGGGCGCTTACCACGGTATCGCAGACTCTTGCCGCTCAAAAGGATGAGCTTGACAAAGCATCGGGAGAGCTTGCAAAGGCAGCCGGACAGCTTGCCGATGAGCGGGGGAACTTTGAGCAGAACAAGGCGAAATATGAACAGGGCGAAGCGGCGTATCAGTCCGGGTTGGAGCAAATCGAAGCTGCACAAAAGCAGCTTGACGATGCGGCGGCGGCGCTGCTGTCCTCCCGTAACCAGCTGATGCAGGCGGATAAAGAGATCGCTCGGGGCGAGCAGGATTTGGCTGCACAAAAATCTCAGGGCGAGCAGCAGCTCGCAGAGGCAAGAAAACAGCTTGACGACGGCAAAACGGAATATGAAAACGGCGTCGCTGAACTCGAAGAGAAAAAGAGCGAAGCGCAGCGGGAAATTGCTGATGCAGAGCAGCAGCTAAGCAGCGCAAAGCACGAGCTCGAAGAGCTTGCGGAGCCAACCTGGTATGTGCTTAATCGCGCATCCGCCTGTCCGGGATACACCGGCCTTGGCGACGATGCCATGCGTGTGGACAATGTTGCCAAAGTGTTTCCCATCTTCTTTTTGCTGGTCGCAGCGCTGGTCTGCTTGACTACGATGACCAGGATGATAGAAGAAGAGCGGACCGAAATCGGAACCCTCCAGGCGCTCGGTTATTCCAACGGCTTCATCATCATGAAATATATGACCTACGGGATCATGGCAAGCCTGCTTGGGAGTATTGTGGGGCTTCTCATTGGATTTCAGGCTTTCCCGCGCATCATTATGAATGCCTATAAGATTTTGTATAACATCCCCTATCTCCTTGCACCGATTCGCCTGGAACTGGCCATCCCTTCCATTTTGGTAGCGGCGCTGTGCGTCGGTATCACCGTGTATGCGGTGTGCCGCAGCGAATTGTTTCAGCGTCCCTCGCAGCTGATGCGGCCAAAATCACCGAAGCCCGGCAAGCGGGTGCTGCTGGAGAGAATCCCATTCATCTGGAACCGGTTCAATTTCAGCCACAAGGTGACCGCCCGCAACCTGTTCCGTTACAAACAGCGCATCATCATGACGGTAGTGGGAATCGCGGGATGTACCGCGCTGATATTGACCGGGTTTGCCTTAAAAGACTCCATCATGGAAATTGTGAATAAACAGTTTACCGAGATTTCCCTGTATGATGTGATGATTGCCCCGAAAGATGGAGAAATTGGCAAGACGATGGAGGCGGTTGGTTCGCAGTCCTCCATCGGGCTTCATGGGGAATTCTTGCAGGAGACGATGACCGCAGAATCCGGCTCCAAGCAGATGGAGGTCTATCTCAACGTACCACAGGATATTGGAACTTTTCCACAATATGTCAACATGCACACGCGCAAGGGAAAAGAACCGGTGGCGCTGCGGGACGGTTCCGTGGTAATCACGGAAAAGCTTGCAGCCAAGCTGGGTCTTTCCACGGGGGATACCTTTACTCTGTTTGGTTCCGATTATGCAACCGTGAAACTCACAGTCAGCGGTATCATTGAAAACTACACCTACCATTATGTGTACATGACGGAGAAGACTTACCGGGAACTCTACGGTAAGGAACCAGAATACAACCTTGTTTTTGCAAAATGGAAGGATGCGGAGCATCCGGACTCCGAAGGGGTCTTTTCCGCCTTGTCAGAGCAGGATGCGATGCAGGGGCTTACGTTCCTGAGCAGTATCAAGGACAATTTCAGCGACATGGTGTCAAGCCTCAATTATGTAATTCTGGTCCTTATCGTGTCCGCCGGGCTGCTTGCCTTTGTAGTCCTTTATAATTTAACAAATATCAATGTTAACGAGCGTATCCGAGAAATTGCGACGCTCAAGGTGTTGGGCTTCTATGATAAGGAGGTCTCCGCCTATATCTACCGGGAAAATGTCATCCTGACTTTGCTTGGTACGGGTGTGGGGCTGATACTCGGAATTTTCCTCAGCCGGTTTGTAATTGGCGTTGCGGAGATGGACATTGTCATGTTCGGACGGGATATTAAAGCGATGAGCTATCTGCTCGCCGCCGCGCTGACTCTGGTATTTGCCGTTTTGGTTAACCTTGTGATGCACTTTAAGCTCAAAAAGGTCAAAATGGTTGAGTCCCTGAAATCAGTCGAATAGGAGTGTGTATTACGTATGAACATAGAGCTGCTTTCCCTGGGATTTTCCGTTTGCCTGTTGTCAAAAGACAGCAGATCTTACCCGCCCGTTCATTTTTCGCGCACACGGATGAGGAATGTTCGCTTGTCTGCCCGAGTGCAGATGCTCCGTCGGACTGCCTGAAGCGGGAGGACGATTGGCGCGCCCTGCGCGTGTGCGGGACACTGGAATTCTCTCTGGTCGGGATTCTGGCGGGGATTTCCTCCACACTGGCAAAACAGGGTATCAGCCTCTTTGCTGTTTCCACTTATCTAACGGGTTATCTTCTTGTCAAACAAAAAGACCTCGATGCCGCAGTACGGGCCTCAGCGCAGCCGGATATGAAATTATTTGACAAAATAAGAAAAGCCGTATCGGGTTTTCCCGGTACGGCTTTTGTGTTGTATGCTTAAGCGAAGCGACAACCCCCCAGCTCTGCTGGGGAGCTGGGGAGAGTAAAGCAAACTTTAGTTTAGCGGTGACGACCCGTTTACGGGTTGTGGGGCAAGTGATGCAAGTGGTAGATCGTTCAGTGCCTCTTGAGAGGCTTGCCGGGATCATGCCCTTATAGGGCTTACTCAAGCCTCCGGCTTAGCCGGAGGTTTTGACTGGAAGAGTAGTAAACTCAATAGGCGCAGGAGATGTAGTCGGTGACCTCGATGATTTGACCGCGGTAGAGGTAGACACGCGGCACCCGGATTCCCACGGCGCAAAGCGCCTCGTAGTTGACGGAACCCCGCAGCGCGGCAAATTCCCCGACTGTGATTTCTTCTGCCCCGTCTTTGCCGAACACGGTGGCGACGTCTCCCATTTTGACACCGTCAAGTCCGGAAATGTCCACCATCATCTGGTCCATGCAGACCCGTCCGATAACCGGAACGCGCTTGCCGTGAAGCAAAACGTTTGCCGGATTTCCCGTTCGCGGGAAACTATCTGCATACCCGATGGTCAGGGAGGCTACCGGCATGGTGCGGCCGCTTGTGAAGATGCGCCCATAGCTGATGGAAGTCCCGGCTGGAATTTCCTTGACTTCGCTGACAGTGGTTTTCAGCTCCATGGCTGGCTGGAAGGGAGATCCCTGCTCCATTTCCCCGCTTGGAGGACAGCCGTAAAGGATAATGCCGGGACGCACCATGTCCAGATGCATCTCGGGGTAGTTGACGACTGCCGCGCTGTTGCAGCAATGGCGGATGCCAAGGGAATACCCCTGTGTTTCCAGTTGTGTACAAACTTTCATAAAACGGGAAAACTGCCCCTTGGTGAACGAGACGGAATCCTCTGCATATTCGTCCGAGCAGGCAAAGTGGGTGAAAATTCCGGTTGCGTGTAGGTTGGGGAGGGCATAGGCCTGTGCAATCTGCTCACAGCAGGCTTTTACCATTTTCTCCTGGCTGCACACAAAGCCGATGCGGGACATGCCGGTGTCCACTTTGATATGGATGTCCACTGTAATGTTCTGTTTTTGAGCGGCTTTGGAAAGCTCTTTTGCATATTCGAGTGACAGGCAGGTCTGAGTAATTTCCTGTTTTGCCAGAATCGGGACGAGTTCGCTGGGAGTGTGCCCGAAAATCAAAACCGGTTTTTTGATGCCGGCCTTCCGCAGAGCAAGGCCCTCCTCAATATTGGAGACCCCGAACCAGTCTGCGCCGCATTCATCCAGCAGTTTTGCGACCACTTTGTCCCCGTGGCCGTAGGCGTTTGCCTTGACGACTGCACAGATCATCGTGTTTTTTTCTTGGCCGACATAGTGGTTACGGATGAGCCGGTAGTTTTCTTCGATTTTGGATAAATCAATGGTAGCCCAGGTTCTTTGTAAATAGTACTTCATTAGTGATTCCCCCTGAGAAATCATGTTCTTTGGTTTAAATTTTTATGGTACTAAAACTATGCTTGGCATACAAATGGAATGCAGCCGGTCTGCATGGGGTTTTCGCAAAAGGCTAAGCCCGGTATCCCTTGGCGGGATAACCTTTGCGCCGGCGTTTGTTTGCGGAAACTTGCAGGGCGAGCAGGAAAAATAGGATGAGTGGGATGAGCAAAAAAAGCATGATTTTTTCCAGTAAAATCCCCATCACCGTGACGACCAGCGGTAAAACAAGCCCCAGCCAGCCGGCTCTCCTGGTAAGCAAATACTCAGCGGCGCTGAATATCAAAATTAAAACTCCCGCAATTACTACGTGGGTCGGTGTCATCATAAAGGTGTCCTCCTTTTGGGGCACGGCTGCCCTTGTGCAGGCTTAATAAGCCTGTCCGAATCAATAGGCGGTTCGGTTGTCCTTGATTTTACTGCTTTTCTACAAAAAAAGCAATGGAAGGACAAGGATGAATCTCAATCGCACTGGATTTCTCCTTTCTTGTATCGCTTATTACAAAAGGTGGGGTGGTAAGGGTCAAGAAAGTGGGGAAGGAGCTTTTCTTGCAGAGCAGGTTTTCCTTTAACAGGGCAGGAAATAACGCTTCCTTTGCCATTAGTATTTATGGGATAGGATTCCGGATGGGATAAGATATGAGGAAGGAGAAGCAGAAAATTAGAAAAAATGGACAGGTCCCACCAATCTCGACAAAATATGCGCGCACAATCCTCTATCCTTTGGATAGGGGATTTTTCTTTTGCACCACTTTAAAAAGGAGGCAGTTTTCCATGCCTGTCAGGATAAAACAGGAAGAAAATACGATTACAGCTTATCTGGTCGGGGAAATCGACCATCACAGCGCCAGGAGGATGCGGGAGGAAATTGACCGCATGATTGAGAGCGCCCGTCCATCCCTGCTAATTCTGGATTTTTCCCAGGTTACCTTTATGGACAGCTCCGGCATCGGCCTGGTGATGGGACGGTATAAGACGCTCACCTTGTCCGGAGGGAGGAGCATGGAGGTGCGGGGCGTTTCCAACCAGACCGCCCGTGTCATGAAGCTGGCCGGACTGGACAAGCTTGCAAAAATCGACGTGGAGGGTAAACGGTAATGGCCATCAAGAACCAATTCAAAATGACAATCCTAAGCCAGTCTGCAAATGAATCCTTTTCGAGGGCTGCGGTTGTGGCGTTTATCGCACAACTGGACCCGACGGTGGATGAACTGGCTGATATCAAGACGGCGGTGTCTGAAGCAGTGACCAACTGCATTGTTCACGCCTACAAAGAGGGCAAGGGCAGAATCTACATAGATGTCAAGTACGATGACAAAAACGTCGTCACCGTTAAAATCACAGATAAGGGCTGCGGCATCGAAGATGTCGGTCGGGCGATGGAGCCAATGTACACCACTTGTACCACGGGAGAACGGGCCGGCCTGGGGTTTGCGGTGATGCAGTCGTTTATGGACAAGCTCAAGGTTGTTTCCAAGCTTGGAAAGGGGACAAGCGTCACAATGACAAAACGAATTTCCCAAAAGGAACCACAAGGCGATGAATGATACTCTCGCCAGCCGGGAGGAAATGATAGAAAGTAATCTGGGGCTTGTCCATCTATGTGCACACCGCTTTAAAGGGCGGGGAATCGAGTATGATGATTTATTTCAGGCGGGCTGTATGGGGCTTATCAAGGCGACTGACGCCTTTGATACCGGACGCGGAGTCAAATTTTCCACCTATGCGGTACCGGTTATTCTGGGAGAAATGCGAAGGCTGTTCCGAGACGGCGGCAGCGTTAAGGTTGGAAGAACACTCAAAGAACAATCGCTCAAAGCGACACGAATCCGGGAAACATTCCTGACCAAAGAGGGAAGGGAGCCGACGGTCAGTGAAATTGCCGAACAGCTCGGCACGGATGAAGAGACGGCGGCCATGGCGGTATCCGCTTCCATCCCGCCGATGTCACTGACGGAAAACGACGAGGAAGGCGGCGGACAGTTTGACATCCCGGTGCAGTCCCATGAGGAGGGGATTGCGGACCTGCTCTCCCTTCAGGAGGTCATGACGTCACTCGATGAGCGGGATCAGACCCTTATCCGGCTGCGGTACTTCAAAAATCAGACACAAACCCAGACGGCAAAAGTCTTGGGAATGACCCAGGTACAGGTGTCCCGGCGGGAAAAAAAGATTTTATTGCTGATGCGGGAAAAATTATTGAAATAGTTCACGCATACAATTTAAAAAAAGAACGGCGTCCGGTACGAAAAACATGCCGGACGCCGTTCTTTTGGCGGAACAGGATTACCATTCGAGTGATCTAGATGGACGGAGTGTGCGAAGACATCAACAGCCCTGCCGTATTTTTTCTCTTCCAGGGCTCACCGGCCAAGATAAAAATATGCAATCGCCTAAGCTTCCGGAGTTTTCGCAGCCTCGGCCGCTTTTAATAGGTAATGATAAGCAACTGCATAGGAATTGATATACCAGCCAGGGGATCAAGGGATAAAGTGTCTTGCCTTTTTGTACAGGTGAAAAGGATGAGCAGGGATATCGGGGAAATCAAAAATTTTGGAACACTTGAAAATGCACCGTTTTCCAAATAGCCTACAACCGCTGTGGCAATCAGCATTGTAATTCCCACAAGTGCGATACTTCGGATGGTAATTCGTTTCGCTTTCACGTGTTGGAAGCTCCTTTGTTTGGTTCGCACAAATACCTGTTTATTCCGTAAAGGTGTAAGGAGTTCGCTGGTAAACAAAGTAATTGAGCCAGTTGGCATACAGCAGGTGGGCATGCCCTCTCCAGGTGTGAAACGGAGGCTGGGTGGGATCATTTGCAGGAAAATAGTGATAAGGCTGTTGGATCATCAATCCCTTTGCAATATCCCGGTCATATTCCCCCTTTAGGGTGTCCCGGTCATATTCCGAATGCCCGGTTACAAAAAAATTGCGGTTATCTTTATCCGAAACCAGATACACTCCGGCCAAATCGGAGTCCGCCAATATAGTAAGATAAGGGCAGGCTTCAATTTCCTCTGCACGGATTTCCGTATGCCGGGAGTGGGGAGCGAGGAAGACTTCATCAAACCCGCGTACCAAAGGATGATGGGGGAAGCGAACCTTGTGATCGAAGATTCCAAAGATCTTATGGGGAATAGGGTGCTTTTGTACTCCATAATGATAGTAAAGCCCGGCCTGAGCACCCCAGCAGATATGAAAGGTGGAAAAGACATGAGTTTTCGTCCATTCCATAATCTCGCATAGTTCTTCCCAGTAGTCCACCTTTTCAAAGGGGATTTGTTCAATCGGGGCGCCGGTGATAATCATTCCATCGAATTTCTGCTCCCGGATATCGGCAAAAGTCTTGTAAAATTTCAGTAAATGCTCAGCCGGCATATTTTTGGATTGATGGGAAGACATCTGAAGAAGCTCAACGTCCACTTGGAGCGGAGTGTTGGATAACAGGCGCAAAAGCTGAGTCTCTGTTTCTATTTTTTTCGGCATCAGGTTTAAAATTGCAATCTTGAGCGGCCGGATATCCTGATGAGAGGCCAGTTCTTCATGCATGAAGAAAATGTTCTCTTCCAGCAGCTTTTGAGCTGCAGGAAGGTCGTTTGGAATATTGATAGGCATCGTGATCACACCTTTTCGCTGATCTTTCGCTAAACTGTCCCTCATTATAACAAAAAAGAAAAAAAAGTAAAGAAAATTGACGAAAACTTATTGACAGTGAAAAATGGATATGATAATATTACTAAGTCGTTAAAAGTAACGGCATTTTTTATCTACAACATTTCAACAACTCTGAAAACCTAATAAAAAAGTGTTGACAGAGGAGTGGAGATGTGATAAGATAGCAA
>UQSL01000058.1 GCA_900543705.1 uncultured Oscillospiraceae bacterium | reverse complement strand
GGAGTGATATCTTTTTTGTCTGTATATCGTGGTGGGGCTGGAGGGATTTGAACCCTTGACCTCTCGGATGCGAACCGAACGCTCTCCCAACTGAGCTACAGGCCCATGCAAAATTACAAAATTCAGTTTATCACTCTTTTTCCTCCATGTCAACCTCCAATTGCATTTTATCTCGCTGCTGGAAAAAGGAAACTCTACTAAAAAGGTTGCAAAAGGAAGGAAAATTTACTATAATATATCCTTGTAGAATTATAGGTAATTGACTGCTGCTTGCAACGGCAGGCCGCTATTCGTAAGATAAAGGAGTTAAATCAATGAATTCAGCAACCCCTCAAAGATGTGTCACTCTGCCGATGATGGTGCTGCGCGGGCTCGTTGTGTTTCCGGAAATGGTTCTCCATTTTGATGCGGGACGCAAAAAGTCTATTGAAGCACTCAGCGCTGCAATGTCTGCCGACCAGACCATTTTTCTGGCTGCGCAAAAGGATCTCGAGACAGAGGATCCAGGTAATCAAGATATTTATTCCATTGGTGTTGTCGCGAAGGTTAAACAAATTCTCAAACTGCGCGACAAGGGAATGCGCGTCCTTATCGAAGGGCTGTACCGTGCCCGGACGATTTCGATACGCGACAAGGACGGCTACATGGAGGCGATTGTGGAGGAATATCCGCTGGAAGCGTGTGAGGCGGAAAACAGCATGATGGCAGTAGCCCTGATGCGTTCTGCCAAAGAGCTGTTCCAAGAATATATAGCCTATGCCCCCAAAATGCCGAAAGAATTGATCATGAACATCCTAACGGAGGAAGAGCCCTCTGTTTTTGTTCATCTGATTGCAGGGCATATCCTGCATGAGGTTCGGGAAAAACAGGAGATTCTAGAGGAATCCAGCCTGACTCACAGGCTAGAGGTACTCGTCCGTTTTTTGCAGGAAGAAACTCAGATTCTTCAGCTTGAGCAGGAGATTGCGGATCGCGTCAAAGAACAGATGGATGCGAACCAGCGCGATTACTACCTAAGAGAACAGCTGCGCGCTATTTCGGCAGAGCTCGGCGAGGGTGAAAACGCGGCGGACGAAGTGGAGGAGTACCGTGCAAAAATTCTGGAACTCGACATTGATGACGATTCCAAAGAGAAGCTGATGAAAGAGGCGGAACGCATGAATAAGATGCCGCTTAATTCGCAGGAAGCGGGTGTTATTCGGACCTATCTTGACACCTGCCTGTCCTTGCCGTTCGGGAAGTTTTCCAAGGACAAGTTGGATGTGGACAAGGCGAAAAAGACGCTGGACAAAGACCATTATGGCCTGCAAAAGGTAAAAGAGCAGATTTTGGAAATGATTGCCGTCCGCAAGCTTGCTCCCGACCTGAAAGGGCAGATACTCTGCCTGGTGGGGCCTCCGGGTGTCGGCAAAACCTCCATTGCGCGTTCGATTGCAAAAGTGCTTGGGCGCAATTATGTGAGAGTGTCCCTTGGCGGCGTACGGGATGAATCTGATATCCGCGGACACCGCAAAACTTATGTGGGCTCCATGCCGGGGCGTATCATCAATGCGTACATTCAGGCGAAAACCCAAAACCCGCTGATTTTGCTCGATGAAATCGACAAGATGGGAAATGATTTTCGCGGCGACCCCTCCTCTGCGATGCTGGAAGTGCTCGACTCCGAGCAGAATGTCGCCTTCCGCGACCATTACATAGAAGTCCCCTTTGATTTAAGCCGTACGCTTTTCCTGACCACGGCAAATGATCTCTACAGCATCCCGGATCCGCTGCGCGACAGGATGGAGATTATCGAGCTTTCCAGTTATACCAGAGAAGAAAAATTTCAAATTGGAAAGAAATACCTAGTGCCAAAGCAGCTTGCCAAAAACGGCCTGACTGCAAAACAGTTGCGCATTTCGGATTCCGCAATTTATGAGCTGATTGATTCTTACACCAGGGAAGCGGGTGTGCGTACCTTGGAGCGGGAAATCGGGAAACTCTGCCGGAAAGCCGCAACCAGTGTGATAAAAGCGCCGGAAAAACGCATCACGATTACAGCCAAAAACATGGAAGGGTATATGGGGATCAAGCGCTTTAAGCCGGAGCATCTGCGGGAGAAAAATGAAATTGGCGTAGTAACCGGGCTTGCTTGGACTTCGGTCGGCGGAGAGACCATGGAAATTGAAGTTGCCGTCATGGAAGGCAACGGAAAGGTGGAGCTGACCGGTTCTCTTGGAGACGTGATGAAGGAATCCGCCCATGCGGCAATCACCTGCATCCGCACCCATGCATCCCAGTGGAATATCCCTGGCGATTTCTATAAGACCAAGGACATCCATATCCATGCGCCCGAGGGCGCTGTGCCAAAGGACGGGCCTTCTGCCGGTGTGACAATGACGACGGCAATCGTTTCCGCACTCACTGGGATTCCTGTCCGGCGCGACATTGCAATGACTGGAGAAATTACACTGCGAGGACGTGTTCTTCCCATCGGCGGCCTGCGGGAAAAAACAATGGCAGCGTATAAGACAGGCATCAAAACTGTCCTGATTCCAGCGGAAAACGAGCCGGATTTAGAAGAAGTGGAGCCGATTGTCAAAGAGCATGTCCGCTTTATCTGCGCTTCCACGATTGATACTGTGCTGGAAAATGCCCTTTGTGTGGATGTGACAAGCCAAATCCAGTATGAAAAAAATGACCCCGGTAAAGAGGCAGCGGGGGAGAAGTATCCGCCGATGCCGATTCAGCCGCAGCCCGCTGTAACTACGGTTCAAGCAAGGGAGGAAACCCGATGAATTTCCATAACGCGAGTTTTCAGGCCTCATACGGCCTGTATTCTCAAATACCTCCGAGTACTTGCCCGGAAATTGCCGTGGCAGGGCGCTCTAATGTCGGAAAATCATCCCTAATCAATAAACTGCTTTATCGAAAGTCGCTTGCCAGAGTGAGCGCTGTTCCCGGAAAGACGATTACTGTCAATTTCTATGACATCGACAATACGATGAAGCTGGTCGATCTGCCGGGTTATGGTTTTGCCAAGGTCTCAAAAGATGAAAAAAAGCGCTGGGCAGGATTGATTGAAGGGTATTTGAACGATGATAGCCGGGATTTGGCTCTGGTCATATCCCTGATTGATATCCGGCACGACCCTACGAAGGACGACTTGTTTTTGCTTGATTTCCTCATTGAGGGTGGTTTCCCTTTTATTATTGTACTGACCAAGCGCGACAAGCTGTCAAAGCGGCAGTTTGAGGAGCGGATGTCGTCCTTTGCCAAGACGATTCCCTATGCCGAGCAGATTACGATGATTCCTTTTTCCTCTGAAACAGGGGAGGGCGTCGAGGAATTGCGGGCGATCCTGGAAGAATCCGTGCTCGAGCAGCCGGATGATGAACTTCCCCAAGAAGTGGAGGACAACTCCACAATTGTATAGAAAAAAGATAGAAAATAAGGAGAGTGGATGATTATGTTTGTTGCAGATTGCCTGAGTGTCAACGGCCACAACCACCTGACGATTGGCGGAGTGGATGCGATTGAGCTTGCGGAACAGTACGGCACTCCGCTGTATGTTATGGATGAAGGGCAAATCCGTACAAACTGTCGGATGTTCCGCCATTCTATTGAGAAGCATTATAGCGGAAAAGGGCTCGTTACCTATGCGAGCAAGGCGTTTTCCTGCAAGGAAATGTGCCGCATCGTCTCGGACGAAGGGCTTGGCTTGGATGTTGTGTCCGCAGGAGAGATTTATACCGCAGTCGAAGCGGGTTTTCCGGCTGAGCGGATGTTTTTCCATGGAAATAATAAGACGGCAGAGGAAATCGCCTATGCTCTTGAAGTTGGTGTTGGTAGACTTGTCGTCGACAACTTGACGGAGCTTGATGTGCTCAACCGGATGGCACATGCTGCGGGGAAAGTGGTAAAAATCCTGTTTCGCATTAAGCCGGGAGTGGACGCGCATACCCACAGCTTCGTCCGTACCGGGCAGATTGATTCCAAATTCGGCCTTGCCTTGGAAACAGGTGAGGCAATGGAAGCGGTCAAAGAGGCTGCAAAGCTTGAAAACGTCTCTTTAGTTGGCCTGCACTGCCACATTGGTTCCCAGATTTTTGATATTGAACCATTTGAACATGCGGCCGAGGTCATGCTTCGGTTTATCTCCGATATCAAGAAGGAAACAGGTATCAGAATTAAGGAGCTCGATCTTGGCGGCGGCTTCGGCATCAAATATGTGCCGGAAAACGACCCTGTTCCCTACGACAGCTACATGGAAAAGGTCTCCGAGGTGGTCAAGGGAACCTGTGCAAAACATGGAATCGACCTGCCGTTTCTCATCATCGAGCCGGGCCGTTCGATTGTCGGGCCTGCGGGGATTACTTTGTATAAAGTGGGCTCTATCAAGGATATCCCGAATATCCGCACCTATGTTGCGATTGATGGTGGTATGACCGATAACCCTCGTTATGCACTGTATGAATCCGAATATGAGCTGGTCGTGGCAAGTCGGGCCGGCGATGCCCGTACTCGAAGTGTGACCCTAGCCGGAAAATGTTGCGAAAGCGGTGACCTAATCGGAAAAGACATGAGCACGCAGGAAATCCTTGAGGGGGATATTGTCGCGGTTCTTGCGACTGGTGCCTATAACTACTCTATGGCTTCCAACTATAACCGGATTCCCCGTCCTGCGGTTGTCATGGTGAAGGACGGTACCTCCCGCATCGTTGTCAAACGTGAGAGCTTTGAGGATTTGGTTCGCAACGATATCTAACAGAAATAGAAAACTCCTGGCCCAAAACAGGATCGATTCTCCCTTAATCTTGAAACACCCCCGACCTCAGCCGGGGGTGTTTTCTTGTATAATGAAAACCACTCGCTAGGCGAGTGGTTCCAAAGAAGGCTTTTGTCAAAATAATCCCATTCCTTATATATATTTTCGACTTCATACCAATTTGCAGTATCTACTGCAAATATCTTCAGTTCAAAATAGGCAATTGGAATTTATAAGGAATATACAAAAATTTGTCATTCTTACTGAGAAAAGCCGAAAAAAGGGAGGATAAAATTGGATGGAAAGTAGGTGCATTGTAAAAACAGGCAAAAGAAAAATCTGCGGCACCAGTTGTAAAGGTACCGCAGTAGATGGAAAGTTATTTTCTGGCGCGCAAATAAGTTATCCGCCGGTTTTTATCACAGATACTGACCTCGTACTCTTTAACGGAGGCCATCTCAATACTTGACCAAAGACACAATTCAATTTTTCCCTGGCAGGGGGATGGCAGAGGGAGAAAGATGATTTGTTCGCCTTTCATACAGAGGCAACACTCAGACTTGATGTCCTCCATTCCGCTGAGCATCACTGTGATATAAGTTCCCCCTCGTTTAGCAGGCTCAAAATACAATTCTCCAAGCTCCGACCCATTCTCCCGGCAACTGATAAGTTCAAGTGCAATTTCTCTGCGAAACATTACGATATCCCCCTCGTTTTAGCGTGTAGTTAAAAGAACTGCTTATTCTTATTCTATGTGGAAAGGGAAAGTTCGGTGAATAATCCTTTCTGTTTTATAACTATTTCTAAAAAAGGAAAGGAGCTGTCACTAACGACAGCTCCTGGAAAAGGAAAGGGGAAAGATCGGATTTTTGTTATGTGATTATTTCCGTTTTGCCTGTGTATCAAAAGCGGGATTGAATGCATAGAAGTTCTTGGAATCAAGATGATCCTGTACATTTCTCAACGCTTCACCAAACCTCTGGAAATGTACGATTTCTCTTTCTCTTAAAAACTTAATTGGTTCACGGATATCCGGATCGTCCACTAGGCGAAGGATATTGTCATATGTTGTACGCGCTTTTTGTTCTGCTGCAAGGTCCTCCGTCAGGTCGGTGATGACATCTCCTTTCGACTGGAAGTAAGCAGCAGTAAACGGCATTCCGGCTGCAGATGCCGGATACAGACCGGTAGTATGATCGACAAAGTAGGCATCAAATCCAGCCTTTATAATTTCCTCCGGAGTCAGGTTTCTGGTCAACTGATAAACAATGGCACAAATCATTTCGACATGCGCAAGTTCTTCGGTACCAATATCGGTTAGAACGCCCTTTACATCATTGTAAGGGGTAGCATAACGCTGGGCGAGATATCGCTGGGATGCGGCGAGTTCTCCGTCCGGTCCGCCGAACTGGGTCAGGATGACTTTTGCAGCTGCAGCATCCGGTCGCGCAATTTTGACAGGGAATTGCAGTTTTTTATCATATTTCCACATGTTCTATTCCTCCGCTTCCTTTTCCCATGGCCAGGGAGTTGTTGCCCAAGTCCAGACTGGACCGCCGTCATAATCTGTACGCATCAGAGGACCGTACTTCTGCACGTATTCCTCTCTTGCTTTTTTCATCAGTTCCAGATATTTTTGATAATACTCCAATGCTTCCTTGTTTTCTGGGTGAGTATCCAGGAAGAGAGCGGTTTCCTGAAGCACAAAATCACAAATTTGTACACGATTGAGCAAAGTAGCCTTATTATCTTCCATTCGGGACCGCCTCCTCACCGATAAAAGGAAAGTCAAGTTGGCGGAACATCGTCCCACGTTTCATAGCGAGCTCAGGATCGTAGAGCTCGGTCCACTTTTGCATGGGAACGTAGGCCATGCCAAGAGGGAAAGACGGAGGGCCGAAACATTCACGGTTTGCATCACCCATGCCGGCGATGGTGACGTTTAATTCGTTCACAGCATATTTCTCCTTTAGTAAGGGATTTAAAAGCAACAGCGCTTTTCTAACAGTATATTGCCCATCGTCTATGCCCGTGCAGAGGTACAGATGGAACGGCGTGCCAACAAACAGATATTTTGTTTCTTTTTATGTATTTATCGTAGACAAAGCGAGTATTTTCAGCCGTTTTCTTCTAGAAAAAATTTGTGCAGATTCCCTAGTCGTGCTATAATAGCCGCATAACAGCTGTTATTTTTACGGCCGCCGGTCAATCATAGTGTCCAAGCTATGTATTCATGTACCATAACCGCAAAGCAGTGGTTATCCTCTATTTTACAAAAACAGAGGATAATTGTCACTCGGACACAAAGCGCATGACACTATGGTATCACTGATTATTTTTAGCAAAGTGACCGAAGTATAGATCGCATAGCCGTCTGTAGGACGGTGGGATAGAAAGGGAACTGACATGGGTATTGTAATTGGAATCGATGTAGGGGGCTCCACAACTAAAATCGCTGGATTTTACAGCAGGGAAGAGATTATCTCCACCCTTCAGGTTAAGGCGACGGATCCGATGACCTCGGTTTATGGGGCGCTTGGACGTTTTATCAACATGAATCATTTGGAGTTGGAGGATGTGGAGCGCATCATCCTTACTGGTGTAGGGGCATCTGTTTTTGAGGGAAACCTCTATAACATCCCAACGGAAAAAGTGGATGAATTTCGTGCGATCGGACTAGGAGGACTGGAACTTTCGGGTAAACCGGAGGCACTCGTTGTCAGCATGGGAACAGGTACGGCCTATATTCGGGCAAGCCGGACTGAAATTAAGCATATTGGTGGCAGCGGAGTCGGCGGAGGTACGCTTGTCGGGTTATGCAGCCGCCTTGCGGGTGCCAATCATTTTGAAAGCATTATGGATATGGCAGAAGGAGGAAACCTAGACAATGTAGATTTGATGATAGAAGACATCAGTAAAGTGCAGGTCGGTTCCTTTCCGCCGCATACTACCGCATCTAATTTTGGAAAAATGAGGGATTCTGCCTCCACTGCGGATGTGACGCTTGGTGTGATCAACATGGTATTTCAGACCATTGGTACGCTTGCCGTTTTTGCATGCAAAAACGATACGATTCAGGATATCGTCCTGACCGGAAGTCTCACAACTGTGCCTCAGGTACAGGAAATTTTTGAGTCTTTAAGTGAGTTGTATGGGGTGAACTTTATTATCCCGGAAAACGCCATCTATGCGACGGCAACCGGTGCGGCATTATCCTATCTGGAACAATAATAACCGGCAGAAGAAAACAAGGCGCGAAGCCGTCGCAAATGGTTTCGCGCCATGTGCGGGCGGCAGGGTGGACGCACACCCCCTTATTCTGGTGCCGGATGCAAGCGGGTGCCTGGTTTTCTCTCTCTGGCCCTCACAGGAGCAGGATGCATTATGGGGGCCTACCACCAAGACGGTTGTAGTCGGTGAGCCGAATGACCCGCCCATCCTGCGTGTGTTCGTGGAATTTCTACCCGGTGGGGCGTGGAGGCTATTTTCCCGGCCCGTTACAGGAATTACGGGATTTGCGCATCTTAATTGTGGAAGTCCAGCCTGCTGTGTGCGCCGCTTTCCTTTGTGCGATTGAGAGAGCCGCTACATTGAAACAACTGAAAGAAAACCTCGATACTCTATTCCTGTCGTTTTGGCTTTAACAGAGGGTACAGGGCAAAAGGCGTCCCATTTGGTTCATCTGATTCGTCTGTATTTTTGCCTGAGGAAGATGCAACCGTATCAAAAAAAGCGCCCTTCCTCTCCTGGGGTAGGAGAAAGAGGGCGGTTTTCGTAACCAGTTTAAACGGTTGTAAAATTAGAGGTTTGTGATGCCATCGACAACCAGCATCTGTGCGGTGACGTAGCGGGATTCCTCTTTGGTAAAGAAAGCCACTGCGTTTGCGATTTCCTCCGGTTGGCAAAAACGGTTAAATCGGATAGATTTAGACATCTGATCTTTATACACCTGAGGCAGGTTGCGTACCATATCCGTTTCTGTGACACCAGGTGCTACCAATGTTGTACTGCGCAAGGTCTTTGGCAACAGAACGGGTAAAACCGTCAACAGCTGCTTTGGAAGCACAGTAAGCGCCATTGCCGGAGCTGCCGTATTTCGCGGTAATGGAGGACAAATTGACAATGCTGCCGCCCTTGCCCGCATCAATCATTTTCTGGGAGGCATACTTCGTCATATAGAATACGCTCATGACGTTTGTCTGTATGACTTTTTCAAAGTCCTCCTCTGCGTATTCGTTGACCGGATGGACCGGGCCGTCAATACCTGCATTGTTGACCAGAACATCCACACTGCCGAACTTATCAATGGCAGCGTCCACCATCTTTTTGCAGTCTTCCTTACTGGAAACATCCGCCTGAACCATAATGCCGTCGACATCAAGCTTGCGGCATTCTTCCAGTACTGCTTCTCCGGCAGCCTTAGCGCTATGGTAGTTAAAGACCACGTTCATGCCTTCTGCCGCGAGACGTTTAACGATAGCGGCGCCGATTCCGCGCGAACCGCCGGTGACAATTGCCGTCTTTGCCATGATGCAACACTCTCCATAAAATATGATACTCTTATTATATCACAGTTTGCAGAAAAATTGTGAAAACAATTTTAGTTAAATGGATTATATTCCAACGAAGACATATTTTTCATAAAAGCTGTAAAAATACCGTTTACATCCACTGTGCCAAGTAAGACTTGGGAGACATCCTTGATTTTCTTGTCGCTTAGCTGCTTTTGCAGCCATTTTTCATCCATTCCGCAGCACTTAAGGGCGCTTGGCATGATATTACCGTCAATAATTACGTTGGAGACAAGTCCCTCTTTTGCAGGCATAAGGCCCATATCTTTGGGATTGACAGGACGAAGCTCTGGTTTGGGTAAAAAACTGAGACGTCCATCTGTCTCCATGACAGCACATTCGACGTCTGAAATGTTAAAAAAACCATTGATACGGCATTCGGTGAGCAGATCATTTAAATCGTACTTAATTTTTTTCAGGTTTTCCTCAATGATTTCCCCTTTGTTGATGACAACGACCGGTGTACCGGTGACAAAACGGCGCAACTTTATACTCTTGGAGGTCAGCATTGAGATGCTTACTTCGATGATCGCATACACTGCCATAGCGGTAATGGTGGCATAGTAGGGAATATTCGGGTCAAAGGCCATCTGCGCGGCAATCGATCCGATAGAGATTCCAACGATATAGTCAAACAGGTTGAGCTGGGAAATTTGTTTGAAGCCCATGAATTTTGAGAGGAAAAACAGCACAAGAATAGAAACCAGGGATCGGACCAGTACCTCTCCGAAAGTTCCAACAAATTCGATCAAAGATAAAACAGCTCCTTTCTTTTGTTTTATCCGTAGTATTGCCCCAAAGCGAAAAAAGATACTTCTACTTTGGAGGTCTTTCTCTTGCACGGCGGGCGATTTTGTTATATGATGAGAAACGCAAATGTAAAAAAAGGGGAAAAGATCATGAGGATGCGGACAAAGAAATGGGCGAGGCCTGAACTTGCAGCCTGCGATTTTTTTATTAAGGAGCCCGCAAAGCAAATCGGACACTGGAGGGAATTGTTTGCAAACCCTGAAAATCCGATGCAGCTGGAGCTTGGATGCGGCAAGGGCGTTTTCCTAAGCAAGCTTGCCTGTGACCATCCGGAAATAAACTATATCGGCATTGACTTGAGCAGTGATGTACTGGGGGTTGCCCGCCGGTTGATAGTACAAGAATACGAGAGGGTGAAAAGAACAGTTGATAACGTTAAGCTGCTCTCATTTGATATCGAGCTGATTTTGCGTATGCTAAACGGGCAGGATGAAATCGATCGGATTTACATCAACTTCTGCAATCCCTGGCCCAAAGCGGGAAACCATAAAAAACGGTTGACTCATACAAGGCAGCTGCTCAAATACCGTACCTTTTTAAAAGAAAACGGGGAAATTTGGTTTAAAACGGATGATGACGATTTGTTCCTTGCTTCCCAGGGCTATTTTCAGGAAAGCGGCTATACCATTGAATACCTGACAAAAGACCTCCACGGCAGTGGGTTTGCGCCAAATTATCTGACCGAGCATGAGGAGCGCTTTACCGCTGAGGGTATACCGACCAAGTTTCTCATTGCACGTAAAGGACGTCTGGATAAACTGCCAATTGAGGAAAAATACCTGGTGCTTAAGGAACCGGAATAATGCAACGGAAAAAAGCGGTAAGCCCGATCTTGGAACAGGAATATGATAAGCAGCTGTTTCAAGTGTTCCAAACGGAAAGTGTGCACTGCTGCGTACTGTTCTGTACGGCGCTGATTTTTATGAAATCCGATGGCTTTCCTGCGGATAAACCCGCCGAAGTACCATGTTTTCGCCTGAAGGAGGACTTTTCCTGCGATATTCGCGAAAGGCTTGCTGCCAGGGGAGATGCAAAGACAAAGCTCCCGGCGTTTTTAACCCGGCCGGCAGACTGGACCATATAACACTTTCATTCTAAAGAGAAAACAGAGGGCACAGAAATTTTCTGTGCCCTCTGTTTTCTTAAATGCCTTATGTAGATAATAGTACCATAAGGTTCCCGTGCTGTGTACTGATGTTTATCGCATGAAAAAAATTCCAGTGATGCGCCCACATTGCCACTCACACCGAGTTGTGCAATTTTCCATTATAGTGTGTTGGAATTGATCATCATAGCGGCTCTAATATTCGGCGGAATCATGCGTCCTTTATAAAATCAGCATAACTCTGAATCATTTATAAACAAATTCGGTTTATGCTGACGAAGGAAAAAGATTATAGAATTGGACATCTACGGCAAACGGGCTTTTGGAAAGAATCTCCAAAAGCCCGTCAACCCGAATAAATCATGGATAAAATGGAACCGAGCCATTTTGTCCATTTGCATGGTGCGGCAAACGGGACTTGAACCCGTACGTCAAGGACACACGCCCCTCAAACG
>UQSL01000057.1 GCA_900543705.1 uncultured Oscillospiraceae bacterium | reverse complement strand
TTTTCCTACATCAGGGGGCTTTTGTCCATTGTCCGTTTTTACTGGTCCTGTTCAAGTTATCACGGGGTCTTTTCAGCGGGCTTTTTGCAGTGCCTTTAAAGCGGAGAATGCCGCGTTATAATCCGGATGGTTGGTTAGCTCCGGGACATACTCCACGTAAACAATCTTTCCTAGTTCATCTACCAGGAACACCGCGCGGGCGAGCAGGCCAAGTTCCTCGATTCTCGTCCCCGTGGCAATCGAAAAGCTATGATCAAAATAATCGGAGTAGGTCCTGACCGACTGGATTTTGTTAGCCCCGCACCATCTTGTCTGAGCAAATGGCAAATCCATACTGACCACGCAGATCGATACATCTTCAAACGCACCGGCTTGTTCGTGGAACCGCTTAACCTCTAGATCACATACCCCGGTGTCGAGAGATGGGATGGACAAAAACACACAGATACCGGTAAAATCCTCCCGGTGTACCGGCTTCAATGAGGTATCTCGAATGACAAAATGTGGCAGAGAATCACCGGCGTGCAGCGTCTGCCCCACGAGTGTGAGTGGTTTTCCCTCCATTGTAATCTGCATAATTAATTCCTCCTTTTTCCCTTAGTATGACTGTAAAGATACGTGATATACTTGCATTCACAATCGGCTAAGAAAAAACTATTTCCTTTTTTTGCATATATGATATACTAATAAAGTATATTTCTCTTGTCTGGTAAAACCAAATCTCCTGTATACAAAAACACATTATCTGTCCGGGAAAGGAGGACAACATGAATTTTATCTTTATCTCCCCGCAATTTCCCAAAACCTATTGGAATTTCTGTGACCGGCTCAAGAGAAACGGGGTTAATGTGCTCGGGCTTGGGGATTGTGCTTATGACGAGTTGAGCGAACCGTTAAAAAGCTCTATGACCGAATATTATCGAGTAGAGTCGCTGGAAAACTATGACGAGGTGATACGGGCCGTCGGGTACTTTACCTTTCGTTATGGAAAAATCGACTGGGTGGAATCAAACAACGAGTATTGGCTGGGACTGGATGCAAAAATTCGCTCAGATTTTAACATCACGACCGGATTAAAAGCGGAGGAAATCCGGATATTCCAGTCAAAATCCCTGATGAAAACTTACTACCAAAAAGCCAATGTTCCCGCCGCGCGCTGGCATCTTGTCTCCACACTTGAAGCAGGGCTCGCCTTTATCCGGGAAGTCGGCTTCCCGGTCATTGTCAAGCCGGATATCGGCGTAGGGGCAAGCTATACCCATAAGCTGAAAAACGAGGAGCAGGTACATGAGTTTTATTTAAACCTGCCAGAAGAGCCTTACCTGATGGAGGAATTCATTGAAGGCGATATCTGCTCGTATGACGGCGTCTCCGGCCCAAATTGCGAGGTGTTGTTTGACGCCTCCAACTTTTTCCCTCCCTCCATCATGGACATTGTCAATACCAAAGACCACCTGAGCTACTGCACCTTAAAGCAGGTTCCTCCTGCTTTAAGCGAAATCGGACGCAGAGTTATCCGTGCATTTGAGGCGAAAAATCGGTTTTTCCATCTGGAATTTTTCCGTCTGGCCAAGGACAGGCCTGGGCTTGGAAAAGCTGGAGACTTTGTCGCGCTTGAAGTCAATATGCGCCCGGCAGGCGGTTACACCCCGGATATGATAGACTTCGCAAACTCGGTGGACATCTATCAAATTTGGGCGGATATGGTTGCTTTCGGCGAATGCCGCGCCGACCTCAACGGGGAACATTTCTACGCCGTCTATGCCAGCAGGCGGGATGAAAAGCATTATGTGCATACCCATGAGGAAATCCTCTCCCGCTACGGCCCATCCATTGTGATGCAGGAACGGATGCCGGAAATCCTGTCCGGAGCAATGGGCAACCAGATGTTTACAGCAAAGCTTAAAACTGCCGAACAGGCACAGGAGTTTGTCTCCTTTGTGCAGCAGGAGACGGGGAAATCCCCACAATCACGACAACAGGAGGAAGCTTATAATGGAACATCAGCAGTACACCGGCCGCAACAGCTAGCCGGGACTTGACCTTTATGGGGATATGATGTCTCCCATGACCGGCACTGGTGGAGGCTTCCGTTTGCTTATTTTATGGAAAAGCTCATTGGTAAGGCGGAAAAACTGTAATACCTCAAATTTCCGTTTCCTTTTTTCCTCCTCTGTATTATAATGGAATTAATACTTCTGCCAGCCGGCAGGCAAATTGAGATAAAAGGAAGGGATTGCTACGGAAAACGAAAGAAGAATTGCAGTTTTAATTGATGCGGATAATGTATCCCAAAAATACATCAAATATATTTTGGATGAGATTGCCAATCATGGCATTCCAACTTATAAGAGAATCTACGGGGACTGGACGAAACCGCAGCTTGGTTCCTGGAAAGAAACCCTGCTCGAATATTCCATTACCCCGATTCAGCAGTACGGCTATACGACCGGGAAAAACGCGACGGACAGCTCCCTCATTATCGACGCGATGGATATCCTTTATTCCGGAAATGTCGACGGGTTTTGCATCGTCTCCAGCGACAGCGACTTTACCCGTTTAGCAGCAAGGCTGCGGGAGGCTGGGATGTATGTCCTCGGCATGGGGGAGAAAAAGACTCCCCGCCCCTTTATCGTCGCCTGTGAAAAATTCAAATACCTGGAGACTCTGTACACATCCGTACCCCAAGAAAAAGCCGCCGAGCGCATGGTTTCCAAACGGGAAGTGAAAAACAGAATGCCGGATGACCTTTCCGAGCTTTCGCAGGCAATCCGCACTATCGTCACCGAGGTCTCGGATGAGGACGGTTGGGCGTTTTTGGGGGATGTTGGAAATATGCTGAGCAAACGGCATCCCGATTTTGACACCCGCAACTATGGCTTTAACAAACTTACTCCTCTGGTAGAATCCCTTGGCTGTTTTGACATTATTTCCCGCAGGACCACAAATTCTCATATTACCCATAATTTTATAAAAAACCGCTTATAAATATTGACACACTTCCCCCAAATGGGAAGTGTGTTTTTTTCCCATTTCTTCTTTGCATAATGCACGATAAAAATTACATAAATTTGTCAATTTCCCTATATCTTTCCTAATATGTAGACATCTAATCAAGTGGGTTGTATAATTAAAGCTAAGAATATGTAATGAAATTAACAAAATGAGAAAGGGAAGGTGACAAGGCCCGGTTTGTCTTCCGGGCAGTTTTTATGAAACAAGAAACCACTGTTGGGGACTCAAAGGTCTCTCCTTCAAGCAAAAGAAAAGACCATTACACGCTGGCCCTGGATTATGTCGAGATGGGGTCAGATGAAAACACGTATGGCTTGACTGACCGCGTGGAAAAGAAGCTTCCTGAAGGCGTCGAGGCTAAAATGATGTACAAGGACATTATACACATTGCCTGGCCTTCCCTGGTGGAGCTCACCTTGACACAACTTGCATCCATGGTGGATTTGATGATGGTCGGACAGCTCGGCGCCTGGGCAATCACCTCTGTCGGACTGACCACTCAGCCGAAATTCCTCATGATGACGATGATTCAGGCCATGAACATCGGTGCCACCGCAATGGTCGCCCGCTATAAAGGCGCAGAGGAACCGAATAAGGCTAATATGATTATGCGTCAGTCTCTGCTTTTGACTTTTGTCATCTCCATCTTTGCCTCCATCATCGGGTTTATTTTCTCCGAGCCTCTGGTCGCGTTCATGGGCGCTTCCGATCAGCAATCCCTAATTGGCGGCACACAGTACCTGCAAATCCAGATGATCGGATTTGTTTTCATGGCGCTGACGACCACTTTTACCGCAACACTACGCGGCGTCGGCGATTCACGAACTGCCATGATATACAACCTAATTGCCAATATTGTCAATGTCATATTAAACTATGTCCTCATTTATGGACATTTTGGTTTCCCGGAAATGGGTGTCGCCGGTGCTTCCCTTGCGACGATAATTGGCCAATTTGTAGCATTTGTCATTGCCCTCATCTCGGTTATGAACGGTAGACATTACTTGCATCTCCGTTTTAAGGAGGGATTTAAACCAAATTTTGAAGAGCTTGGCCACATTTTTCGAATCGGATTTCCCGCCATGCTCGAACAGTTTGCCATGCGTGCCGGCATGATTATCTATTCGAAAACGGTTGCCTCCCTTGGCACAGTGCTCTTTGCAACCCACCAGGTGTGTATGAACATTCAGGCGCTCTCCTTTATGACAGGACAGGCGTTCGGCGTGTCCGCCACCTCCTTGCTTGGACAGAGCCTTGGCAAACGCCGTCCTGATATGGCGCAGGCCTACACCAGCCGAACCAGAAGGCTCGGCATGATAGTCTCCCTGTTCATCGGCGCCTGCTTCTTCCTGTTTGGCCGGCAGATCGTCGGGCTTTACAACAATGAGCCCGCCATTGTCCAGACCGGCGGAATCATCCTGATGTTCCTCGCCTTTATCCAGCCGTTCCAGTCGTCGCAGTTTATCCTGTCCGGCGCACTACGCGGCGCGGGGGATACTAAGGCCACAGCAGTGATTACTTTTATCACAGTGCTGCTTGTCCGTCCAGGTCTTGCCCTACTGACAATCCACGTTTTCCACTGGGGACTTTACGGTGCTTGGTTCGCACTGGTTGTGGATCAGATGCTCCGTTCACTGCTCGTCCTATTACGTTACAACACCGGCAAATGGAAGACTGCCCGCGTATAATTACGTCCTCCCTCCCAGCCGATTCCGCAAATGCGGTATCGGCAGTTTTTTGCTTTTATTTACCAGTTCTTCCTGACTCAACTCATCTTTTCGTTCCTGAGAAGCTTGAAGATTGCAAAGCCTTTTTTGCATGATACCCTTAACTGCCACTTTGTAGGCCTGCAGGCGGCTCACTTTTCCCAAAAAGCCGCCGCGCGTACAAGGAATAGAATCCATTCAGATGGGAGCGCGGTCTGGCCCGTCAGATTACGGAGCCCGGCGACCGCGTAAACGGCATAGGCTCCGGTGGAGTCCATGAGCCGATTTGAGAAGGAACACACTGGTGGGCAACCAGTGCCCACCAGTGCGGCATGTACACTCCTCTCCATCCTTTCAAAGAGAGTCAGGGAGAAACCGATATTTCAGCCCCATTTTTCTTTGTGCGTTTCGCCGGGTTTGTGGAGTTTCCCACCTCCTCTTTTTGGCTTTGGAATCTCCCTTGATTTGCGGGAATCCGGTTGTAAAAGGCGGGTAAATTCTCTATAATAAATGGAGTAAAAGAATCAAGCAGACAAGTAAGGAAGACAATAATAATTCCGCCGTTTTCTCGTAACTTGGGACAAGCCCATACAGGTTGTATCACAGGCGGACAAAGGACAGGAAAACACCGGAACTGAAGGGGATAAGGAAGGTTATGATGAAAAAAGTAGGTTTTGATAACGACAAATATTTGAAAATGCAGTCGGAGCGAATTGTGGAGCGTATCTCCCAATTTGACAATAAGCTTTATCTGGAGTTTGGCGGCAAATTGTTCGATGACTACCACGCTTCCCGCGTTCTGCCCGGCTTTGCCCCGGACAGCAAAATTAGGATGCTGACACAGCTCAAAGACCAGGCGGAAATCGTCGTTGTCATCAGTGCAGGGGATATCGAGAAAAATAAGGTCCGCGCGGATCTTGGCATTACTTATGAGATGGATGTGCTTCGCCTGATTGATGCTTTTCGCAGCATTGGCTTATTTGTCGGAAGTGTTGTTATCACCCAGTACAGCGGACAAAGCGCCGCTGATGCCTTTAAAGCACGGCTGTGCCAGCTGGGACTGAAAGTCTACGTCCACTACAAAATCCCGGGTTATCCTTCCAATATCCCCCTGATTGTCAGCGACGAGGGTTACGGCAAAAATGAATATATTAAAACCGAGCGCCCTCTCGTAGTCGTCACCGCACCGGGACCTGGCAGCGGCAAAATGGCCGTCTGTCTTTCCCAGCTGTATCATGAATATAAACGCGGCAGAAAAGCTGGCTACGCGAAATTTGAAACCTTTCCCATTTGGAATCTGCCGCTCAAGCACCCTGTCAACCTCGCCTATGAAGCGGCAACTGCGGACTTAAACGACGTCAACATGATTGACCCGTTCCATCTGGAGGCATATGGGGAGACCACGGTCAACTACAACCGGGATGTTGAGATTTTCCCTGTCCTGAACGCTATCTTTGAAAAGATTGTTGGCAAAAGCCCCTATCAATCACCGACAGATATGGGAGTTAATATGGCCGGAAACTGCATTGTCAATGATGGGGCAGTCCGGGAAGCGGCGAACCAGGAGATTATCCGCCGCTATTATCAGACATTGTATGCACACAAACAGGGCCGTGCGGATGAAGAGGTCGTCTACAAAGTGGAACTCATTATGAACCAAGCGGGCATCACCACCGCCGACCGGGCTGTCGTTGCCCCCGCGCTTGCGAGAGTTTACGAATCCGGTAGTCCGGCTGCTGCAATGGAACTGCCGGACGGCACCATAATTACAGGTGGTACTTCTGCTTTACTCGGTTCAAGTGCGGCGCTCATATTAAATGCCCTCAAACATCTTGGCGGCATTAGCCATGACATCCATCTCATTTCCCCCATTGTCATCGAACCAATTCAAAACCTGAAGGTGCGGCATCTCGGCAGCCAGAATCCCCGCCTGCACACAGATGAGGTGCTGATTGCGCTGTCCATCAGTGCTGCAACAAATCCTACTGCAGCCCATGCGCTGTCACAGCTTTCCAAGCTGCGCGGATGTGAGGTACACTCTTCGGTCATCCTTTCCCATGTGGATGAATCGGTTTTCCGTAAGCTCGGGGTCAATCTCACCTGTGAGGCACAGTACCAATCGGATGACAAGCTGTTCCATCGGTAATCAAAACAAATACGCAAATCCCCCTAACAATTGGGGGGATTTTTCGCTGTTTGTGGGGTATATCCTGGAGTACTTGCCTGCGTCTGTGGCTTCACCAGCTTTTTTTATTCTTAATTAGCCCTACATAAACTTGGTCGCTTCCTGTACTGAGGATCAAGGTAAATATCTGATTTTTTCCTGTGAATCCCTTGACAATCAGTTTTGTAAAGTAGTATAGTAATGACAATACTTCGAAGGAAAGGAGAGCACACAGCATGGCGGATCTTTTGAAAAGCGCAAAACATTATTACTTTTACTTTATTAGCTTGGGCTTTTATTTTAGCGCAGGCCTTTTTTGCTGCTTTCAAAATACTGCTAAAAAGCTCTCCGGCGCAGGCTCCTGTTAAGGCAGGTTCAGGCTCCAGGTGAAAACGACTGAACTGAGATGGTAAGTCCAGTGCTTTTGGCAGACAAAAGCACTGGACTTTTTCTTTACTCCCGTTAACCGGTGATGGGAGAAAAGAAAACTCTCCACACCAAACAATGATATTGAATTGAGGGATATGTTATGGTAGTAGTAGTAAAGAATGATACCGATCAGGAAAAATTGAAAGAGCTCATCACCTGGCTCAAACAGTACGGCGTACAGATTCACATCACCAGAGGTACCCAGACCTCCATTCTCGGCCTGGTCGGCGATACCTCCGTCATCGATATGAACGATGTACAATCTTTTGATATCGTCGAGGATGTCAAACGGATTCAGGAGCCCTACAAAGCGGCAAACCGCAAGTTCCATCCACAGGACACGATTGTCGAGGTCAACGGGCTGAAAATCGGCGGCGGCAACTTCCAGGTCATTGCAGGCCCCTGCTCGGTCGAGACAGAAGCACAGATCTTTGAGGTGGCAAAACGTGTTCAGAATGCCGGGGCAACTTTAATTCGCGGCGGCGCTTTCAAACCGAGAACCTCCCCTTACTCCTTCCAGGGGCTTCGCGCCACCGGCATCGAACTGCTCAAAAAGGCAAAGGCCCTGACCGGCATGCCGATTGTCACCGAGATTATGAGCGCTGAGCACATTCCTCTGTTTGAGGATGTGGATATTATCCAGGTCGGCGCACGCAACATGCAAAACTTTGAGCTGCTTAAAGAGCTCAGCAAGCTCGACAAGCCCATTCTGCTCAAGCGCGGTCTTGCAAACACCATTGAGGAGCTGCTGATGAGTGCAGAATACATTATGGCAGGCGGCAATGAAAACGTCATTCTCTGTGAGCGCGGCATCCGCACCTTTGAAACCTCTACCAGAAACACATTGGACATCTCCGCCATCCCAATGCTCAAACGTCTGTCCCATCTTCCGGTTGTCATCGACCCGAGCCATGCGGCAGGCATCACCTGGATGGTGGAACCCCTCTCTCTGGCTGCGGTTGCGGCAGGCGCAGACGGACTCCTCATTGAAGTCCACAACGACCCACAGCATGCACTATCCGACGGCGCGCAGTCCCTGACCCCGGATCAGTTTGACACAGTCATGGAAAAAATTAAGGCTATGACCTCGTTCATGGGCAAAACTATGGCCTGCTGACGGAGTATACACTTATGGAACATCACTTTACCGCCGCCGTCGTGGGACTCGGCCTCATCGGCGGCTCGATGGCGAAGGCCATCTCTTACTTTACCGGGAGCAAGGTCATCGGATATGATAAAAACCCCGACGTCCTCACCCAGGCGCTTGCATCCGGCGCCATTACAAAAGCTGGAACTCCAGAGGACCTGCTGGCCTGTGATTTGATTTTGATTGGACTTTATCCACAGGATACCGTGGATTTTGTTAAGGACCATGCGCGGAGCATTCGGCCTGGCGCAGTCGTCTTGGACTTGTGCGGAATCAAAGGCCATGTCTGCCGTGAATTATTCCCTGCCGCCAAAGAGTATGGGTTTATCTTTGTCGGAGGGCACCCGATGGCGGGCAAGGAGTTTTCCGGCTTCGCCTATTCCGACGAGCATCTTTTTTCCGGAGCGAGCATGCTGCTCGTTCCGGATGACAGCGCCCCGGAGAGATTGCTCAAAGACCTTGATACCCTGTTTCACACCCTGGGCTTTGCCAGGACGGTTTGTACTACGCCGGAAAACCATGACCAGATGATCGCCTACACCTCCCAGCTTGCTCATGTCGTGTCGAGCGCCTATATCAAGAGCCCGACTTCCCGCCAGCATCAGGGATACTCCGCAGGTAGCTTCCGGGATTTGACCCGGGTTGCCAAGCTCAATGAGAACATGTGGAGCGAGCTGTTTTTATGCAACCGAGAGCCTTTGCTTGAGGAAATCGACACCATCGTCAGTCACCTGAAAGAATACCGGGACGCGATTGCGAAGAACGACCGCGAAACCCTCACCCGCCTGCTCAAAGAAGGGCGGGAAATCAAGGAGAGTGTACACCCGTGAATACGATAACCGTTAAAACCAGTCCCTCCTACAACATTGAAATCGGCTCCGGACTGCTTAGTACCTGCGGGGAGCAGATCGCGAAAGTACACGCCCCCTGCCGTGCCGCCATTCTCACCGATGATATTGTGGACTCCCTGTACGCAAAGACAGCAGAGAATTCCCTGCACGCAGCAGGCTTTACAGTGAGCAAATTTGTCTTTCCCCACGGAGAGCCGTCCAAAAGCCTGCAAACCGCGCTCGAAGCGTTTGAGTTTCTCACTCATCAGGGGATCACCCGTTCGGATTTGATTGTGGCACTCGGCGGCGGAGTCGTCGGGGATCTGGCGGGCTTTGTCGCCGCGACCTATCTGCGCGGCATCGACTTCGTACAAATTCCGACTACTTTCCTTGCCGCTATCGACTCCTCGGTCGGCGGAAAGACCGCGGTAGACATCCCCTCCGGCAAGAATTTAGTCGGCGTGTTCTGGCAGCCACGGCTTGTCATCTGTGATATCGGAACCCTTTCCACCTTAAGCGAAGAGATTTTCTCTGAGGGAACGGCGGAGGCGATCAAGTACGGCGCGATTTTGGATGAAAACCTTTACCGGCTGCTCGCCTCCGGTAAGCTTCATGATCATCTTGAGGAGGTCATCTGCCGATGTGTGGACTTAAAGCGCATGCTCGTCGAGGAGGATGAACGCGACACCGGCCTGCGCCAGCTGCTTAACTTCGGGCACACGCTTGGGCACCCGGTTGAAACCTTGTCCGGTTACACCGTTCCGCACGGCCGGGCGGTCGCCATCGGCATGGCGTTTATTACAAAAGCCAGTGAATCCCTCGGTCTGACTCCGGCAGGGACAACGGCGGATTTGCTGAATGTTTTACACACCTATCATTTGCCGGTAACGTTTGACGCCACTGTACACGAATTGTGTGAGGTAGCGCTCGGTGATAAAAAGCGGCACGGGGACAGCCTGTCCTTTGTCATCCTGGAACAGATCGGTCATGCCGTACTACATCCCGTCCCTGTACAGCAACTGGAGGAGTATGTCTCCCACGCATTCTAATTCGTTTTTTTGGAGGTGCCCTGTGGACATTCAAATCATCCCCTCATCCCTGCATGGGATTATTCAGGTCCCGCCGAGTAAATCCGCTTCTCACCGTGCAGTCATCTGCGCGGCGTTAAGCCATGGTACGAGCCATATCGCCCCACTCTCCTTCTCACAGGACATCAAGGCGACGCTTGCCTGTGCGCGTGCGCTCGGTGCGAATGTAAAGGTACAAGAAGACGGCGCCTTCATCACTGGACTTTCAGAAAAACCGCAGGAAGCCGTCCTCGATTGTGGGGAAAGCGGCTCGACCCTGCGGTTTTTTCTGCCGATTACTGCGGCACTCGGTATCCCTGCTACCTTTTTGGGAAAAGGAAAGCTCCCCTCTCGCCCGCTCGAACCTCTGGCCTCCCAGATGGCGGAGCATGGCATCTCCTTTTCCGGGCCTCACGGGATGCCGCTTTCCATTTCCGGCGTGCTTACCCCCGGACGCTTTGAGCTTCCCGGCAATGTGAGCTCTCAGTTTATCACCGGGCTGCTCTTTTCCCTTCCTCTGCTCGATGGGGACAGCGAAATCATACTCACCTCCGAACTTGAATCCTCTGGATATGTCGACATGACGCTGGAAATGCTGCGGACATTTGGCATCTCCGTCACACCCATCCATGACGGCTGGAAGATACCCGGAACGCAACACTACCATTCTGCTGACGGGAATGTAGAAGCGGATTATTCCAACGCCGCGTTCTGGCTTGCCGCCGGGGCACTCGGGCAGCCCTTAACAATTCGCGGGCTTTCCCTGAATTCTAAGCAGGGCGACCGGGAGATTCTCTCCCTGCTGAAACGGTTTGGGGCGATTTTATGCGAAAGGGAAAGAGAAATCCTCATTTGCGGGCAGGCTTTGCGCGGAATATCCATTGACGCCTCCCAGATTCCGGATTTAGTCCCCATCCTTGCTGTGATCGCCGCGTGCTGCGAGGGAACGACAACAATTTCCAACGCTGGGCGCCTGCGGCTGAAGGAATGCGACCGGCTCGCCGCCGTTTCGGACGTGTTAAACAGGCTTGGGGCGAACGTCACGGAGTCTCCCGATTCCCTGACGATTCTGGGAAAACCGAGACTTGCCGGGGGCGTCACGGTCGACGGCTGGGGAGACCACCGCATTGTGATGGCCGCGGCAATCGCAGCGCTTCGTTGTGAGCACCCGGTCACCATTACTGGGGCGCAGGCAGTTGCAAAGAGCTATCCGTCCTTTTTTGAGGACTATCAAACAATAGGGGGAATCTGTCATGTCCTCTAACTGGGGCAGCCATATCAAACTCTCGATTTTCGGGGAATCGCACGGAGGAGGAATCGGGGCAGTTCTCGACGGCCTGCCCGCCGGAGAATCCATCGACATGGAAAAACTTCTGGTCTTTATGAAGCGCAGAGCCCCTGGGAACAGCAAAGCCTCCACTGCAAGGAAGGAGGCGGACTTGCCGGATATCCTTTCCGGCATCGTCGGCGGCGTAACCTGCGGCACTCCGATTGCGGCGGTCATTCCCAACACCGATAACCGCTCTCCAAATTACCACCCCCCCCGAAACCCCGCCCCCCGCCACCGCCACGTCTGCAGTGATGATTTCC
>UQSL01000056.1 GCA_900543705.1 uncultured Oscillospiraceae bacterium | reverse complement strand
CAACGACGGGCTTCCCTACCGGATGGAGCTTGCCCAGTTTATGGGAAGAGAAACCCTCTGATATCGACACCATAAAACAGACGCGCCGGGTCATGGAATTTCCCGGCGTAGGAGAGGAGCCATCAACCGATGAGTAAGAATATGGAGAAAATCTTTGAAATAGGACTTGTCCCCCTCGTCGTTCTCGACAATGCAGCGGACGCAGTCCCTCTGGCAAAAGCGCTGGTCGCCGGCGGCATCCCGGTCGCAGAGGTCACCTTCCGCACCGACGCAGCAAAAGACGCCATCGCCCAGATGGCACAGCATGTCCCCGACCTCATGGTAGGCGCAGGCACAGTGCACACCGTTGAAAAAGCGAAAGAGGCGGTGGAGGCCGGCGCGCAGTTCATCGTGACGCCGGGATTTATCCCCGATGTCGTCCGCTACTGTGTGGAAAACGACATTGACATCATCCCCGGAACCGTTTCCCCGGCGGATATCGAGCAGGCCATGTCCTTTGGCCTTACTACCTGCAAATTTTTCCCGGCGGAAGCCTATGGCGGCGTAAAGACTCTCAAGGCGCTTGCAGGCCCCTATGCCGACATCCGTTTTATGCCGACGGGCGGCGTAAACGCAGAGAACATGAACGAATATCTCTCTTTGCCGAATGTGGCGGCAGTCGGCGGAAGCTTTATGCTCCCCGGCAGTCTGGTGAAAGAGAAAAACTGGGCCGGGATCACTGCTCTGTGCCAGGAAACGCTGAAAAAGGCACTCGGCTTTGAACTGCTCCACGTGGGGATCAACACCAAAGACAAGGAAGAATCCCTCCAGGTAGCGGGCAAGCTCGCTTCCCTGTTCGGACTTCCTGTAACGGAATTCCCCGGCGCCTATTTTGCGGGTTCGATGTTTGAAGTCATCAAGGGCAAATTCCTGGGTGCGATGGGCCACATCGCCATCAGCACCTGTGACATTGACCGCGCCGTTCCCTATTTTAAGCGCATGGGAGTTGCCTTCCAGGAAGAGACGGCAAGTTATGACGACAACGGCAACCTGATTTCCATTTATTTTGCGGAGGAAATCGGCGGCTTTGCTTTGCACCTGCGCCGCAGATAACGCGGGGACGTCTTATGAACACCATAGGAGTTGACATCGGCTCGAGCTTTTTAAAATCTGCGGTCTTTTCGTTGGAGGAGGGTAGAATTCTCTTTGGTCGCAGCGTCCCCTCTTTTCCACGCAGGGAAAACCCAAATCCCAATTGTTTTGAGATACCGGCAGAAGAGATTTTTTGTACTGTCAAAGAGCTGATTGACGAGGCGGCGGCGAAAGCGCCGCTTGACGGCATTTTGTTTTCCACCCAAATGCACGGCTTCGTCTACCACACCGCAGGGCGGGAGGATGTTTATATCTCCTGGCAGGACAGCCGTTGTCTTGATGCACTACCGAGCGGAAAGAGCGCGCTCGACACACTCAAGGATCAGCTTCCTGAAGAAATCATGAAGCCCTGCGGCGTACCGCTCAAGCCAAGCCTTGGCCTGTGTAACCTGTATGCGTTTCTGTATGGGGAAAACCCGCCGCCTGCGGACGGCGAGCTGTTTACCCTCGGCTCCTATCTCATCTGGAGGCTGGGTGGGCATAACCGCTGCCATATTACCAACGCCGCACCGCTCGGCCTTGTTGATATCAAACAGGGCCGCTACTGCCGGGAGATTTTACACCTTGCCGGACTGACACAGATAAGCCTGCCTGAAATTGTTCCGGAGGACTTTACCTGCTGCGGCACTTATCAGACGCATGGGCAAACTATCCCGCTTTTCCCGGATTACGGGGACCAACAGGTGTGTATCCTCGGTTCTATGGCTCCAAAGGGGGATGGCGTTGTCAACATCGCAACGGCAAGCCAGGTTTCCTGCAACACCGCGGAGTTTGTCCCGGGCGATTATGAGGTACGCCCTTTCTTCGAGCATACCTATCTCAATACGGTTTCCAACATGCCGGGCGGGCGCAATCTCGCCGTACTCATCGATTTTTACCGGGAGTGTGCCAAACAGCTGTGCGGCCAGGAGGTCTCCATAAAAGATGCCTGGGCCGCCCTGCAAAACGGGGCGGGAGCAAAAGCGGACGGCCTATTGGTGGATTCCCTGTTCTATCCAACTGAGACGAAATTTGATGGCGGGAGTATTTCAAACATTACACCTGACAACTTTACCCCATCCGGCGTGCTTGCCGCAGCCTATGAGAACATGGCAAGCGTCTATGCCGAGCATCTCCCAAGGGTCTGCGGTGGAAAAATGCCGCAAGCACTTACCTTCCTCGGCGGAGTCAGCTATCAAAACGAGGAATTGCTGAAGGTCATCGCCCGTCACACCGGGCTTTCCTACCGCAGGCCGGCAATCAAAAATGAGGCGATGGGCGGCCTATACCGGCTGTCCCTGGCGGCACTTGGGCTTATAAAAACACTTCAGGACGGCCCGGAGAACATCCTATCAGAAGGGCTGTAATAGAAAGGGACTATACCATGAATCTGCTCAAGGAACGTATGGCAAAGCACGAATATGTCCTTGGCACGATGGTCAGCGAAATCACCACGCCGAACATCGCGCGGATGTTGGCCGCAGGCGGGTTTGAATTCATCATTGTCGACTGTGAGCACGGCTATTTCGATTATTCCCAGACGGCGGCTATCATCGGAATCGCAAACGGCATCCATCTCCCGGTCATCATCCGGATTCCGGAAATTCGCCGGGAAATCGTGACTAAATACATGGACATGGGCGCGGATGGACTTTTAGTCCCGATGACCGGGACGAAAGAGGATATCGAGCAGGTCGTGTACTATGCCAAGTACGCGCCGCTCGGGATGCGTGGCATCTCCACTCAGCGTGCCCACACCGAGTACAATCCGCCGAAACTCACTGATTATATGGAGCAGGCAAACCGCTGCACCATCATCTTCGCTCAGATAGAGACACGCGAAGGAGTGCGCAACATCGACTCTATCGTCTCCACCGAAGGGGTTGATGCAGTACTCGTCGGCCCCAACGACATGGCCTGCGATTGCGGTACGCCGGGCAGCTTCGATACCCCGGAAATGAAAGCCAATCTCTCTGCTGTGATTGAAGCTGCAAACCGTGCGGGCAAGCCCTCCGGTATTATCTCCGGAAACATCCCGTTCTTGAAATCCTGCCGGACGCAGGGCATGACCATCTTCAGCTGCAACAGCGAAGCAGGGCTGATTTTAAGCGGGGCCAAACGGGTGGTCCAAGACATGGCGGAGGAATAACAGGCTACAAGCTTTTCCCCGCCGGTTTTACCAATATGGAGATACCCCCTCCGGAAGTGTGTCTTCCGGAGGGGGATTTTTGTGTTACATACAGAAAACTATCACAACTGCACCTGGTTTTTCTGCGAGTCCTCCGGCAGGAAAAGCTCTGCTTCCTCTTCAGGTTCTATCCGCTTTTGGAGGATGTCGGGCAGATTCTTTTTTGCCGCTTCGATCAGCCCCCGCTCATCGTCTGTATGATCTTGTCTCTAAAATCCTCTTTCCAGCCCACAAGCGTATTGTCCGTCCCGCGAAACGTGACAAACTCCTCGCTGACCTTATCCACGTAGCACAGCCCGCACTCAGAAAAACGGAGGCTTTTTCCCAGAATCCGCAGTAACTCCTTAGCGTTTGGCATCAACAGAGAACGGGTATTGTCATATCCCGCTAATGGGCTCTCTCTTGCCGGGAGGCGGTACAATGTCCTAAGACAATAGGAGATGCGGCATAAAATCAAGCTGTCCACTGCACAAGGACCTGTCTGAAATGACAGGTCCCCGCGTCAGTTCAAATAGTCAAACAAGTTTCCATCCGATATTCCTCCCTCAAGCTTCATATGGTGTGACCGCCCACTTGATGCATCCGTCGAGCCGGTTTTCAAACACATGATATCCCTTTACAATTTCATTGAGCGGCGCTTTGTGCGAGATCAGAAAATCCGTGTTCAACCGTCCGGATTCTATCAGCCTGAGCAGGGTCTCGCAGTGCACCGCATCGACTCCACCGGTCTTAAAGATAAGGTTTTTGCCGTACATTTTTTGCAGCGGAAGGCTCTGCGCCTGCTCATACATCGCCACCAGGGCCACGACCGCATTGGGCCTTGCAATTTTCCAAGCTGTCTCAAAGCTCTGCGGTGTTCCTGCCGCCTCGATGACGCCATCCGCTCCCCTGCCCTGGGTATGTGCCCACACAAATTCCGCTGCATCCTGCTTAGCGGGATTACACCCCTCATCCGCCAGGCCGAGCTGGAGGGCGAGCGCAAGCCGACTCTCCTCCACTTCCAGCGCTATCACCTTTGCCGCACCGAACAGCTTAGCGCACTGCATTGCGCACAGTCCGACCGGTCCGGCACCGATGACGGCAACCGTGTCACCGGGCCGGATTTCACAAAGTTCCGCTCCAAAGTATCCACTCGAAAGGATATCGCCCACAAATAGCGCGCTTTCATCGGACACCCTGTCCGGAATCGGGGTTAGGCCGGTATCTGCAAAGGGAACACGGACATACTCCGCCTGACATCCGTCAATGCGGCAACCAAGCTCCCAGCCTCCCTGTTTACAGTTGTTGATAAAACCGCGCTTACAAAAATAGCACTCCCCGCAAAAGGTGATGCAGTTGGCGGCAACACGCATTCCGGGGCATAGATGTTTGACTGCCGCTCCCACCTCAACAATTTTCCCGACAAACTCATGGCCGAGAATGGTTTCCGGTTTTGCACGCGGGACAGCACCGTGCATAATATGTAAATCGCTGGTGCAGATGGTCGAAAGCGTTACCTGCACAACCGCGTCCGTCTCCTCCAGGGGACGGGGCACTTCCCGTTCTATCAGTTCAATCGAACCATCCGAATGGCAGACCAGGGCTTTCATCAATTGCTGTTGCATAACTTTTCACTCTCCTTGTCATTTTGTGCTTTTCAGGCAAGCTAAATCCAAAAATAGCGATTGGCTCTGTGAATATAAGCACGATATCCCCCAGTGTTTCAATTCTATCATGAACGCGAAGCAAGCTCGAATGACAGAAATGGCCGTCACCGGGCGGACCGTAAAAATAAGATGAATTACCGCTCTGTGGTTATTATATCACGATATGATTGAAACGAGAGAAGAATTCCAGGAAAGCGAAAAATCTTCGACCATGAACTTTTCATGGAATATAGGGAAATTTGCTAAACCTCTTGACATTTTATATTTTCTGGGATATACTAAAAAAGTATTCTAGATGTATGTATTGATCTCACAGTTTTGTAAGTCATTGCTCTCTTAGAATGATTTATAAACGGTGGGGTTTTTTCTTTGTCGTGGAATATAATTTTTTTCAGGAGGTACCACAATGAACAACGGTACTGTTAAATGGTTCAATGCAGAAAAAGGATATGGATTTATTTCCAACGACAACGGCGGCGAGGATATCTTCGTTCACTTCTCCGCAATTCAGTCTGACGGCTTCCGCACCCTGGAAGAGGGACAGAAAGTCACCTTTGAAACTGAGACTGATCCGAAAGACAGCAAGAAACTTAGAGCTGTTAACGTCTGTGTCGTGAAATAAGACTCGGAGTTCCAGTTTAACCGGCGTAAGAATAAGAATCAGGAAAACGGTGGACTGTTGTCTGCCGTTTTTTATTTACCACATCCAGTGAATTAACTATCAGGTCAAAGCCTCCATATATGGTTCTCGGTACAAGAGCAAACCGCTATTTTCTAAACGATAGCAGCCATAGATAGGACAGTTTCTTTGTCTCCACCAGAAAAGAAACTGTCGATAAGTTGTCCATAGCAGAATAGCTACACAAGAGAAACAGGCACACCGAATACGGTGTGCCTGTTTCTCTTAATTCTATAGGTTTTCAATCCAATACCACTGACAGGACTTCTTTCCCTTTTGCAGGTCTTATTGGATGTCCACAATCAGCTCTTTTGCGTAGGGGAGCGTTTCAATCCAATTACAGACATGATGCCATTCCTCGAGCTTGTGATTTTTGCGCGCGTGATAGATATTGATCAGCGTCTCGTAGTTGAGCGAGCAGGTGCGCATCTGGTTGTAGCTGGAGGGAAGAAGCTGAATGATGTCCAGCCAGTCCTGTTTGTCTTTGGTCTGCACATAATGCCGACGCAGGCCTTCTAAGTACTCGATGAGCTGTGCCATTTTCTCTCTTGCCTTATCTGACATCTTGTCACAGGAAAAGTCATCCAGAGAAAAGGGCTTGCTGTGGATTCTGTGCATTGTACTTGTGGAATTGGCTACGGTCGCCACCTTGTAGGTGTCATATTCCTTCCACCAGTAAAGCGGGGCTGTGATATCCACGGACACAAATATTTGGCGGATAAATTTGCGGTGATCACTTCCGGATTTGCACAGCCTTACTGCCAGGGAGAGGTCGTTTTCTCCGAGCACATAGCTGCCATCTTTTTCATAATAGCTGTCGCTCTTAGACCAGCTGTTCATCGGGTTTCTCGCTCCACGAATAGCATTTTCCAAATTCATAACGCTGGTACGTTCCAATTTTATCATGTCAGATCCCTCCGGTTGTTTTCCTCTATGATAGCATAGCTTCCAAGTAAAGTCGAGAAACAGAATGTGGTAGGAAACAGGATAAGACTGTTATCCTTAATAGAAACTATCTCTGGTGGACTCCGGAAAAAGGCCATATTTCAAGGTTTACTTTTTCTGCGCAAAATTCCACATATCTAACAGTCCCTGTCAGAAGATACACCCTCCTCCTTTTGGGGCAGCAGAATGGAGACCTCAAACCCGCCGGATACAGAGCGCCCAATCTCCACTGTCCCATGATGCGCAGCCGCAATCTGCCTGACAATCAGCAGGCCCAGTCCGTGCCGCTGTTCTCTCGTATTGCTGTCGCACACCATATAATGCGGCGCACTGAGAATGGATTCCAGCTGCTGGTCGGTGACACCTATTCCATCATCGGAAATCGTGATGCGGCACATTTTCTGTTCCTCACGCACGTTCACTGTAATGATACATCCATCCGGGTTATGCACCTGGGCGTTTACGATCAGGTTCGATATCGCCCGTTTCAGCAGGTTTGCGTCGGCTTCGACGATACAGGAAGTCAAATCTTCCTCAGTTGCCCACTTGATTGGATAGCGTCCCTGCGCGTCCAGGTTTAAGAAGTCTACAGCTATCCCGCGCAGCAGGGCGACTGCGTTGATTGAAGCTTTATGGAGCGGCTGTGCGTTATATTCAAGCTTTGAGGAGAGGTTTAAATCGTTTATCAGGTTTTTCATCCGAACGCTCTGCAGCCGGATGACACCCGCCTTTTTCCGTGTATCCTCCGGAAGATCCTTGTCCTCTTCCAGCTGCCCGGCATAACCCATGACCATGGAGAGCGGCGTACGGATATCGTGTGAGACCCCGGCAATCCAGTTGGCGCGTGCCGTTTCCTTTTTCCTCAGACGGTATTCCTGCATACGCAGTTTCTCCGACGCCCGGTTGAGCGACGCCGCCAGCGAGGACAGCAGGCCCTTCTCCTTGACATAGACGTCCCGTCCCTCCGGCAATGCTTCTACCCCTGCAATAATCGGTTTGACAGAGCGAAGGAAACCGGAAACCACAACCATATAGATCAGAAAGATAAACACCAGGTTAAAACACAATAAAAGCAAACTATTCTGGGGCAGATGGGCAATCATGTCATAATCAAAGGTGTTCCACATCGCTTTCCAAAGTGAATTCTTGGGATTTCCCAAAATCAGCAAATCTTCTCCATGTTCACCGGTCGTAGTAGGATAATCCGCAATGTATCCCCGAATCGCATAAGATAAATCAGCCAGAGAATACTGTTTTGGCACCTCCTGCGGAAGGTTATCGCTGTTCCATTCGACTGTCCCGCTTTTGTTGTCAATCAAAATCGCCCAGGCACCGCTCTGGCTGAGCACAACCTGTCCTTCTTCGCTCAGATGGTATTTCCCGTCCTCCGTCTGTACCAGGGCGTCGGAGATTTCCTGTGCAGTTTCCCATGGACTCCCGTTTCCCACCTTTCGATAGGAAAGCAGGAAAAGCAGTATGAGGTTGAGAATCAGCAGCAGGAAGATGGACAAAATCAAAACCAGAAAGAAGCGCCGAAGCAGCTTAAAGGTATCTTTCATCCCGTGATTCCCCCACGATTAATTTGTAGCCAAGCCCTTTTACCGTAATCAAGGAGACCGGTTTGGAGGGATTTTCCTCTATTTTTTCCCGAATGCGGCGGATATGGGCCATCAGGGAATTTTCATAGCCAAAGGGATTTTCTCCCCAGGCTACCTCGCACAGCATGTCAATGGACACAATTTTTCCCGCATTCCGGCACAATGCCTGAAGTAGATCAAATTCCTTTGCCGTCAGCGGGATGTGCTCACCGCCTTTCATAACCTCCCCTTTTTCAAAATCCACAGTACAGGCTGCCAGCCGGACTACCGGATGTTCCTCTTTATAGCACCGGCGCAAAATACCGCCGATGCGAAGCGTCAGCTCCTTTGGCAAAAAAGGCTTTACCATATAATCATCCGCACCAAGTCCCAGTCCACGGAATTTGTCCTCATCCTCTCCGCGCGCAGTCAAAAACAGCACAGGCACATCGGAAAAGGTGCGAATCTGCTCAAGTAGGGAAAAACCATCCCCATCCGGGAGCATGACATCGAGTACCACAAACTCCGGCTCCCAACGTTTGCAGACCAAAAGCGCCTGCTCCACAGTTGAGGCTGTTTTTAAATTCCGGTAGCCCTCTTCCCGTAAAATTGCTTGTACCATAGTCAAAAGTTCCAGCTCATCATCCACCACAAGGATCTTTTTCTCTTTTAAGTAGCTGTAGTCCATTTTTGCTCACCTCGCTTCTTGCAGTATAACACACCGAAGGCCCTTTTTGGAATGTCCCGGCATTTGTAAGGAAAATGTAAGGTAAAGAGAAGATAGGCGTCAGGTTCGGGATTTATACTATAAACAACAAAAGAAAGGAGCGACCAGAATGGAAAACATGATAGAAACCCATGACCTTACAAAGAGTTATTCAGATTTCACTGCAGTGTCTGGACTAAATCTGCATATTCAAAAAGGGAGAATCTACGGTTTTCTGGGGCCAAACGGCGCCGGGAAATCCACCACGATGAAAATGTTTTTGGGACTTACCAAGCCCACGAGCGGAACCTTTGTGATCAATGGAAAATCCTATCCCAAAGACCGGATGGAGATTTTACGGGAAATCGGCTCATTTATTGAAGCGCCTGCATTCTATGGAAACCTCAGCGGGGAGGAAAACCTGGACATTCTCCGAAAGATTCTCGGCCTTCCCAAAAAAAGCGTACGCGATGCACTGGAAACGGTAGGACTCTATGAGCATCGTAAGAGATCTGCCAGGAAATACTCACTCGGGATGAAACAGCGCCTGGGGCTCGCAGGTGCACTGCTCGGCCAGCCGCCGATTTTGATTCTCGACGAACCGACAAACGGATTGGACCCGGCGGGCATCCATGAAATCCGGACCCTCATCCGTTCGCTCCCGCAGCAATACGACTGCACGGTGTTGGTATCCTCCCATCTGCTTTCCGAAATTGAGCTAATGGCAGATGATATAGGAATCCTTAACCACGGCAGACTGCTGTTCGAGGGGACATTGTCCGCACTCAAACCGTACGCGCTCAACCGCGGCCTGCCAGTGGACAATCTGGAGGAAACCTTTCTGGCCCTGATTGAAGAGGACAACTTAAAACGGGGTGGTGCCAGATGAGCCTTTCACTGGAGCTCAAAAAGCTCAGGCGCACGGGTTACTTTCCTGCTTTTTTGCTGGGTGCCCTGCTTGCAGCGAGCTTCCCCATTATTAACACGGCAGCCCGTCCGGACACGTTCATACACCAACAGCTTTCCGCATTGGATATTCTGATGAATTCAAATTGGCAGATGATCGCGATGCTCAATCTGTTCTTCTTGGTTATCGGTTCCTGTATCATCTACCATACGGAATATGCCGACCGGGCCATGCTGAAAATGGAAGCGCTGCCCCAGAGGGTGGGAAACCTATTTGCCGCAAAGACCGTGATTTTGACAGCCTCTCTCTTCTTTGTATTGGTAGTAGAGGCCGCTGCCCTAGCGTTTTGTGCCTGTTACTGGTTTGGAGCGGACAGCACTTTCTGGCCACAACTGCTCAAAACCATTGGATATGAGTTTGTCCTGTTTTTACCTTCGGTAGTTTTGATGATGGAAATCTCTTCGCTGTGTGAAAACCTCTGGGTTTCTCTTGGAATCGGGGTTATCGGCATCTTTATTGTGACGATGCTTCCGTCAGATAATTTTGCACTCTCTCTGTTCCCCTTTGCCATGCCGTTTCAAACACTGGCAAAAACATTCAGCGATACCCGGGCTACCTCCTTTTTGGTAGCAAGCGGCGTCGAGACCCTTCTCTTCAGCCTAGTAGAAGCAATTATTTTAAAAGTAAGGAGGAATCTCCCATGAGCTTCTTTTCTCTGGCCGGTGTTGAACTGAAAAAAATCCGCCGTACCCATATCCTACTCCTGCTGTTACTCCCCATCGTCATCCTCTGGATTCTGTCGATTGTCAATTCCGGGATGAACTTTGAGATGCAGGCGGAGGGAATCTCACCGGAAAACAACTTTTTCATTCAGAGCTTCTTGGGGCTTGCGTGGCTCATGTATCCGGCAACCTTAGTCATTATCACGGTTTTGCTCAACCAAACGGAGCGGAGCAACCGGGGAATTCTGAAGATGCTCTCTCTTCCTGTTCATCCGGCGGCGATGTGCATGGCAAAATTTACAGTTCTGCTAATTCTCGCGGCTTTCCAAATGATGCTTATGGTGCTGTTTTATTTTCCGGCAGCGGCTATTTCCTCCCAAATGAACAGCTATTCCCTGATGCTCTCCCCTCTGCTGGTACTCAAAGAGACAGGGCTTGTCTATTTGTCCTCCCTGCCTATGGCAGCCTTTTTCTGGATGATTGCCACCTGTATTCAGACGCCGGTGTTTTCGATCGGAATCGGCCTTGCATCAATTGTGCCCTCCGTGCTTGTCATGAACACCAAAGCCTGGTTTCTGTACCCTATGTGTTATCCCTTCTTTCTGATTACCGCATTACAGGGGGAGATGGCATCCAACTTTGACACTTTTTCCATTCAATTGCTTCCATGGATTCCGGTCGCTATTGTAATTACCGTTGTCTGCCTGGCCATTTCCTGCTTCTTTTTTTCAAAAATTGAAAGGAGATAGAATATGAAAAACAAGATAATTACGGTAATCAGTACCCTGATGATGGTTGTTCCTTGGACGATATTCCTGCTCAGGATGAACGCCTGGGCGCTCGAGTCTCCAATTGCGGAGATTATGATTGGCTGTTATTGCGCTTTCATGGTGTTTAGCGGTATCTTTACTACCCTTTGCTATGTCAAAGGGGGGGTAAAAAATAAACTGATGCAGGTTTGCCTGGTGGTCAATGATGTGTATGCTATTTCCGGTATTGCACTTGGGGCTTGGATGGCATATTCTGCTGTGATGTGAGGAGGAATCGCTACGAAGTCTGCATCAAAGGGGGTGATACTCGCCGTGGTCCTTGTTCTGTTGCTCAGTCTGGGAGGGTGTACCAGTGAGGGTAACACGCTCAAAGAAAACTTGCTTGGCGGGTTCAATGATTTTCTTCAGTCGTTCAGTCAACATGCACTGACCAGGAATCGGGACTTGCAGGGAAAACGGGTAAAAGGAGAGGATTCCTACACGGGTGCCTATCAGGCCATCTACCACAGCTTTTGGGGGAAGGAGACCCTGTTTGGTGGAACCGCCCTAAAGAGAAAGCGGGGAAACAAGCTGCAGCTCACTTATACTCTGGAGATCACATCCGATTCCGGTACTCTTTACTGGCGGGAACAGGAGGAAATGCATGTTATCGCAAATGCTTCTTCCGTGGGTACTTATGAGTTCACTCTCTCCTCCGGTGACAACTACCTGGTGTTGGAGGGAGATGACCTGACTGGCAGCCTGAAAATTACTGTAGAATAACAGAAAACAAGCAGCAGTAGAAGTCAGCAATGCCCGGCTGCCGCTTGCTCCGTAGGTAATACAGTCGAAGATTTGTTGGTTTGTCAAAGATGTGTTACACATTAGGGAAAGCGAATAAGACCTGCTTG
>UQSL01000055.1 GCA_900543705.1 uncultured Oscillospiraceae bacterium | reverse complement strand
ATTCTACGACGGGGGTACTTTTTTATTTGTCCGCTTATCAGGGTTCGGTCCATTTTATCCGGGCGCTTTTTCTTGAAAGGGAGGAAAATACATGATACGCGTACACAGCAAAGCTACCGGCGAGGTGCAGGGGGTTGGATTCCGGTATTATGCACAGGAATGCGCGGCACTCTGCAATGTGACCGGCTGGGTCAAAAATGAGTGGGATGGCAGTGTCACCCTCGAAGCGCAGGGGGAAACGGACGATGTCTCCCGGTTTCTTGCCATAGTTCGCCTAGGCAACCGCTTTGCGCATGTGGAGAGGATGACAAAATCCGAAATCCCTTTGCAGGAAGGGGAGCGGGGATTCCATATCCGGTATTAAACGCGGGAATGGTTCTAAACTACCGGAGGCCTACCCGATATTTTGCTCAACCCATGTAGAACAGTGGCAGCCGAAGTTGTACAATCTATTTCGTAAGCTGGTATTGAACTTTAGGAGAAAGAGGTGCTTCATGAAAAAGAGTAGTCAAATGCGCTTTTTTCGTTTTCTATTTTAGCAGCGGTTTTGCTTTTTTCCGCCAGGGTACGGATAAATTGCTCGAGTACCTGGATTCTATAAAATAGAACGGATAATAAAAGCGGGACGGCATCTGCCGTCCCGCTTTTTCTATATTGTAATGTGAATTTACCGTTCGAGGTTCTGCTCTCTTGCCGGGCCGACGCCGACCATTTTAATCGGGCATTCGCACAGGCGTTCGAGCTCCGCCAGATATTCCTTGCATTTTTCCGGGAGTTCCTCAAAGGATTTGCACTGGGACAGGTCGCCGTCAAAGCCCTCGAACTCCTCGTAGATAGGCTCGCACTGTGCAAGCTCTTCCAGGCTTGCCGGATAATGCTTGAGAATGGTGCCGTCCGCCTTTTTATAGGCCGTACAGACTTTGAGCGGATGAATCCCGGAAAGGGTATCGATTTTATTAATGGAAAGCGCGGTCAGGCCGTTGACGCGAACCGCATGGCGCAGGATCACGCTGTCAAACCAGCCGGTTCTTCTCGGGCGGCCGGTTGTGGTGCCAAACTCGTTGCCGCGGTTTCTGATTTCATCGCCAACCTCGTCGAACAGCTCGGTCGGAAACGGGCCCTTGCCGACGCGGGTGGTGTAGGCTTTCGCCACGCCGATGACCTCATCAATGACCGTAGGGCCGACGCCGGAGCCGGTGCACACGCCGCCGGAAAGCGGATGAGATGAGGTGACGAACGGGTAGGTGCCGAAGTCGATGTCAAGCAGTGTTCCCTGTGCGCCCTCGAAGAGTACGGATTTCCCCTCTTTGCATGCCTCATAGGTGAGGACGGAGACATCGTCGACATACTGGGCAAGACGCTTGCCATACTCAGTATATTCTTGAATCATGGTTTCAATATCAATCGGTTTGCCGTTGTAGACTTTTTCGATGATTGCATTTTTGAGCTTCCCGGTCGAGCGCGCTTTTTCCGCAAAGATTTCCGGGTGGACCAAATCGTAGATGCGCAGGCCGCAACGTTCCGCTTTATCCATATAGCAGGGGCCGATGCCGCACCGGGTGGTACCGATTTCTGAGCCGCCGCGGAAATGTTCGGAAAGTCCGTCAAGCTCGATATGCCAGGGGAGAATCACCTGTGCACGCGGGTCGATTTTCAAATTAGAACAATCGATGCCGCGTGCCATCAACTCGTCGATTTCCTCCAGTACGACCTTCGGGTCGAACACAACGCCTGCACCGATGAGACACAGGGTGTTCGGGTAGAGGATTCCGGAGGGAATCAGGTGGAGCTTGTAGACTTCGTCGCCGCTTTGTACCGTATGGCCGGCATTGTTGCCGCCCTGGGAGCGTACGACGACATCCGCGCGCGAAGCCAGGATATCAATAATTTTTCCTTTGCCCTCGTCGCCCCACTGGACGCCGACTACTACTTTGACAGACATGTAAGAAACCCCATTTCTGTGTTACCATAAAAAATACTTGGTTTTGTCGAATTTACTCGTAATTCAAAACAGACAAAATGCGGCAGATGACAGGAAAATTTTAACTTCCAGCGTGCCGCATTCCTACATAATTATAGCAAAGCGCATTTTTGAAATCAATGTTTATTTTACGTATATTTGGGGGCAAAAACACGCAAAATACGGTTAAAACGCTTTCGGAAAAGAAAGGAAAGAAGAAATATGGCAATGTCTCCAAAAGAATATGACGCTCTTGCAAAAAAAGCGAGCCCCAATTCTCCGATGTGGAAAAATCTTGCGTGGGCCTTTCTGGTGGGAGGAGCTATCTGCATGCTGGGGCAGGCGTTGACGAATCTCTATCTGGCTTTGGATATCCCGAAAGACAACGCCACGGCGCTGACTTCCGTTTCCCTCATCTTTTTATCCGCCCTGCTGACCGGGCTGAACGTGTATGACGATATTGCGAAACGTGCGGGCGCCGGAACCCTGGTTCCTATCACGGGATTTGCAAATGCCGTCGTTTCCCCTGCGCTGGAATTCAAAGCGGAGGGACTGATATTGGGCCTTGGAGCTAAGATGTTTGTCATTGCCGGGCCGGTTTTGGTCTATGGCATCTCCGCGTCCATCCTCTATGGAATCCTAGCCTTCCTGTTTGGTTGGTATTAAAGGGGGATATGTTATGGCAAAACGAATCGGAAGATATACGATTGCGCTCGAAAATCCTGTCCACATTGCGGGCTATGCCGCCATCGGATCCAAGTTGGAGCGGGAAGGGCCGCTTGGGGATAAATTCGATATTTTAAACAATGACTCCTACTTTGGCCAGAAAACCTGGGAAAAGGCGGAGAGCATCATGCAAAAACAGGTCTGCCAGCGGGCGCTTGACAAGGCCAAATACAAGGAGACCGACATTGATTATATCTTTGCGGGCGACCTGCTCAACCAGTGCATCAGCTCGAGCTTTTCCATTAGGGAGTTAGGAATCCCCTTTTTTGGACTGTATGGGGCGTGCTCAACGATGTCGGAGTCCCTGTCCCTTGCCTCCCTTTTGATAGAGGGCGGCATCGCGGACCGCTGTATCGCATCGACTTCCTCCCATTTTTGTACGGCGGAGAGGCAGTTTCGCTACCCACTTGAATACGGCGGACAGCGCCCTCCTTCCGCGCAGTGGACAGCCACTGCGGCAGGCGCCGTTGTGCTGGACAACGACCCAAAATCCACGAAGACCTCCGTAAAGGCGGTCACGGCAGGACGTATCATGGATTTGGGCGTGACCGACCAGAACAACATGGGTGCTGCAATGGCTCCTGCGGCGGCGGATACCATTTTCCGTTTTTTTACCGACACATCGGTGGGGCTCTCCGATATTGACATGATTTTTACCGGCGACCTCGGACAGATTGGAAGCGAACTGCTCTACGAGCTGCTCGATCAGGAGGGGATAGACATTCGCGGCAAGCATACCGACTGCGGGCTTCTGTTGTATGACCGGAACAAGCAGGATGTCCATGCGGGCGGCTCCGGATGCGGATGCTCTGCAAGCGTACTGTGCACACACATTTTGCCCCTGCTCGAGCAGGGCACTCTGCATAATGTGCTGTTTATGGCGACCGGCGCCCTACTGAGCACGACCAGCGTCCAGCAAAATGAGTCAATCCCCGGCATCGCCCATCTGGTGCAGCTGTGCAAAGAAAAAAAGGGGGAGTAACAAGATGGATTACCTGAAGGCATTTCTCATCGGCGGAATCATCTGCGCCATTGGACAGATTTTAATTGACAAAACCAAGCTGACCCCCGCGCGTATCCTCGTCTCCTTTGTTGTGGCCGGTGTCGTGCTCACTGCGGTCGGCGTGTACAAGCCGCTCGTCGAATGGGCGGGTGCAGGCGCTTCCGTCCCTATTGTGGGCTTCGGTTACTTGCTTGCCAACGGAACTCTCGAAGCCATTCGGGAAGTCGGACTGTTCGGTGCGCTGACCGGCGGTGTGAAAGCCGCTGCAGCGGGTATTGCGGCATCTATCTTTTTTGCATTCATTGTAGCACTTATCTTCAAACCGAAGGATAAATCTTGACAGAGAAAGCCCCGGCAGATGCCGGAGCTTTTTTATAATTATTACTGGATATCCATGTAGTTTGCCTTGATTTTCGGGTATTACTTTCCATCCTGGATGCCGCTAAAATCAGATGTCCATATAAGATTGCAGTCGTTCTTGCATGCGGGCAGTAAGAATGCTACACTGTGAATACAGGAGGGGGAGTGCGGATGGAATACCGGGTCATTAATCATAGGGAGGAATTGGAACCCTTTCTTCCGGCGCTGCAGATTGCCCGCGTGCTTGCAGTGGATACAGAGACGACCGGACTTGACCCCCATACCAGCCGACTGCGGCTCATTCAGCTGGCTGCACAAGGGCTTCCGGTATTTGTCATTGACTGTAACAGCTTTTTACCTGAGGGGAGGAAACTCCTCTGTTCCCTGTTTGGAGAGGGCCGGGTCAAGGCGTTTCAAAATGCGAAGTTTGATTTGAAATTCCTCTGGTCATGCTCGATTGCCGTCTCGCCTCCTCTCTTTGACACCATGCTGGCGGGAGCTCTGCTGCGTTCCTCCGGCGGGCCGCGCAGTGTGTCTCTCAAGACGCTTGCGGAGTATTACCTGCACGAGGGGGTCTCCAAGGAAGAGCGGAAGACGGACTGGAGCGGTCATCTTCGGGAAGAACAGCTTGTCTATGCGGCAAAGGATGCGGACATCACCCTGCGCCTTCGCCAGGCGATGATTCCCCATTTGATGCGAAATCAGCTCAAAGAGATTGCCAAGCTGGAATTTGACTGTGTCTTTGCAGTGGCGCAGATGGAGTACAACGGCATATATCTTAACTCCATGAAATGGGAAGCGCTGACTGAACAGACAAAGGTGGAACAGCAGAAGGCCTTAGATAAAATCTTTCCCTATACCGGCAGGCCGGTGGCACAGACGACGTTGTGGGGAGAGGAAATCAGCGCAGGGCTCAATCTGGACAGCCCAAAGCAGGTGCAGGAAATTTTACATGCCAACGGAATCGAGACGGACGCCACCTCCAAGCGGGCTTTGAATGAATATCAGGGACACCCTTTGGTGCAGGCATTGCTCGAATACCGGCGCGCTTCCAAGTACTTAAACAGTTTTCTTTTGCCCATTCCTCAGATGAGAAATTCCGTGACGGGGCGCCTGCACGCGCACTATGGACAGATTGGCTCGCCGAGCGGCAGGATGAGCTGCGGCGGGCCGAATATCCAGCAGATTCCAAGAGAGCATGCGTTTCGGGAATGCTTTTGTGCGCCGCCCGGGCGTGTGCTCGTCATTGCGGATTATTCCCAGATTGAGCTGCGCGTGGCGGCGGAGATAGCGGGGGATGAACGGATGATTTCCGCCTACCTTGCGGGAAAGGATCTGCACCGGCTGACGGCCTCTCTTGTCTCCGGCAAGCCGATGGAGCAAATCAGCAAACAGGAGCGCCAGGCAGCCAAGGCCATTAATTTCGGCCTTATCTATGCGATGGGAGCGAAAGGCTTGCAGGCCTATGCGCATCAGACCTATGGTGTCCCGATGACACTTGAAGAGGCAGAGCTCTTCCGAGAGCGCTTTTTTAAGGCCTATCCTGGGATTCAGGCGTGGCATGAACGCAACCGCCGTAATCCCCCGCGAGAGACGCGGACACTCGGGGGGAGAAAAAACACCTACCCAGAGGGGAAAATTGGGATTTCCGGGATGTACAATACCCCAGTACAGGGCTCTGCGGCGGATATCGCCAAGCGAGCTCTCGGCCTGCTTTCACACCGTCTGCCGAAGGACACTTTGCTCATTGGGATGGTACATGACGAAATCCTGCTGGAAACCCCGCAGGAGCAGGGGGGACAGACGGCGCGTCTGCTCAAATCCACGATGGAGGAAGCAGGCGCGGTTTACCTCAAACGAGTGCCGGTGGTCGCGGATGTGAGTATTTCCAAGGACTGGTCGGGAAAGTGAGGAAACCTAAGATGTTTAGTGAATACTATCTTTCATCCATCCGTGCAAAACCGGAACTTGGCGGACAGCGGGGCTATCCATTTTCTCTGCCGGTTGTGCGGTATCTGGCCGAACAGAGGGAGATCCCCCTGGATGCTCCGGTAACCTTTTTCGTCGGGGAAAATGGGACAGGAAAATCCACTTTGCTGGAGGCAGTGGCGGTTGCCTGAGGATTTAACCCGGAGGGCGGCACCCGTAATTTCAATTTTTCCATAGTGGAGACCTATTCCCGGCTGTACCGGTATCTAACCCTGGCAAAGGGAATCAAACGCCCGAAAGACGGTTTCTTTCTGCGGGCAGAAAGTTTTTACAATGTAGCTTCCGAAGTGGATAAACTCAATGAGGAGGATGGGATGCTGCTGCAATACTACGGGGGCGAATCGCTTCATCGGCGTTCACATGGGGAGAGCTTTTTGGCGCTGATAACGGAGCGGTTTGGCGGAGATGGCCTGTATCTGCTCGACGAGCCGGAGGCGGCGCTTTCTCCAACCGGGCAGTTTACCCTGCTTGCGGCGCTGGGCCGCCTGGTAAACAGGATTCGCAGTTTCTCATTGCAACCCATTCTCCGCTGGTGCTCAGTTTCCCGGGCGCGGTGATCTATCAGTTTTCTGACGGCGGGATTTCCCGGGTGCGGTATGAGGAGACGGAACACTATCAGTTGACAAGGAGTTTTCTTCAAAACCCGCAGCGAATGCTGGATATCTTGCTGAATGACAATGAATAATAAGAAGAGAAGCCTGTTTTGGAGTAAGCAAAGCGGGCTTCTCTTTTTCGATTGGTTCAGAGGAACGGCGGAACATGCCGGAAGATGCCCTGCCGTGCCCGGCGATTTTCCAGTGTTTCCCCGCGTATGGAGAAAATATGGCCCCGCCTGTTAATGCACGGCTGTCTGCGGCAAAATCCTCTGTATCCCTGTTCAACCAGTGCGAAAGGATACGAAAACAGGTGAATTTGGGATTCTGGACAAATAAACTATTAAAATATTGTGAATGTGCTTGACATTCGATTTCCTTCGTGATACATTTATTACTGTTGAGATTAGCACTCGGAAAAATAGAGTGCTAAAGAAAAAAAGAGAGCGCTGAACCCGCCTTTGGAAATTGAGGTGATCTGGGATGAGTTCTGAGCTGGATGCAAGAAAATTGGATATTCTCAGCGCGGTGGTCAAAACTTATATTGCCACCAGTATGCCGGTCGGCTCAAAAGCCGTAGCCTCAATGCTGCGCATTCCGGTTTCCTCTGCGACCATCCGCAATGAGATGGCGTCGTTGATAAAGCTCGGCTACCTCGAGCAGCCCCACACCTCGGCCGGGCGTGTTCCCTCACATCGGGGGATCAGGCTTTACCTCAACGAGCTGATGCATGCGGAGCCCCTTGAGAAGCAGACGAGGGATTTAATCGATTCCTATTTCAATATCCGCGATCCGGATCCAACGCGGCTGCTTTCCGAGTGCGGAAAAATGCTTGCCTACCTGACCGACTGTGCAGCGGTTGTCACTGCGCTTGCACCGGAGGATGCGCAGGTCACCAAAATTGATGTTATCCAGGTTAGCAAGAAAAATTTTCTGCTGTTGCTGGTTACCTCGGCCGGACAGTTAAAAAGCAAGCGCTGCAACCTGGAGCTTGATATGCCGTTTGAGGCGCTGGCCTTTTTTATCCGGCTGGTCAATGACAGGTTCTGTGGCATTAAGCTTCGCGGGATTACCAAGGAGCTCATTCAGGCAATTGCGGTGCAGCTCGGGGAATACACCCTTATGTTCACCCCGCTTCTCGTGCAGATTTATGATTTGGCGCAGAGTGCCTGCCGCAACATTATGTACCTGACTGGGGAAACGAATCTGCTCGCCTACAAGGAATTTGAAGGCCATGCAAGGGAGTTGCTCAGCTTTTTGGAAAACAAGCAGGAGCTTTTAGGAATCCTCTCCCATGCAACTCACGACGTCAACATCCTCATTGGCAGGGAAACAAAGAAAGATGAGTTGGCGGATGTCAGCATTGTAGCCGCAAAGTATGAGGTGCCGGACTGTGTGTCCGGATGTATCGGTGTGATCGGCCCGTCGAGAATGGATTATCCGAAATTGTTGCCGATGATTGAGTATTTTTCCTCCGTCCTGTCAAAAATTTTGACGGATTCAATGGAATAACTATAGAAAATACTAGGCGCGAGAGTATCAGCGCTGATATGGGGCCTGCCGCAGGGCGGGACCACAGGAAAGGAGCCAGACGGAAAGTGCCAAGTAAAAAGACAGGCAAACACGACCCGGAAAAAAAAGAAAATCAGGAGACCGCAAAGAATCCTCCCGAGAAAGAGGAAAAAGCAAAGGCCTCTGAGCCGGAACAGGTAACTGCTGAAAATCCAGTATCCCCGCTGGAAGAGGAAAACGCCCAGCTCAAGGATAAGCTGCTTCGGACTTTGGCGGAGTATGACAACTTCCGCAAACGCACCCAGAAGGAAAAAGAGGCAATCTATCCGGATGCGGTGGCAAACACGGTTTTGAGTTTCCTGCCGGTTCTCGACAATTTTGAGCGGGCGATGGCATCCCAATGCAGTGACGAGGAATTCAAAAAGGGGATCGGGCTGATTCAAAAGGCGTTTTCCGATGCGCTGAGCAAGCTTGGCGTGGAAGAGATCCCTGCACTCGGCGAACCCTTTGACCCGAACTTCCACAGTGCGATCATGCATGTGGAGGATGAGGCCTTCTCAGAAAACACCGTCTGTGAAGTTTTCCAGAAAGGATATAAGATGGGCGACCGCGTTGTCCGTCACGCAATGGTAAAAGTGGCAAACTAACGATACACAGCTCCCCAAAATAATTTAAGATAAAACGAGATTGTTACATTTAGGAGGTAACTTCATCATGGGAAAAATTATCGGTATTGACCTTGGTACGACTAACTCCTGCGTCGCCGTTATGGAAGGCGGCGAGGCTGTCGTCATTGCAAACGCAGAAGGCGCAAGAACTACTCCGTCTGTCGTAGCGTTCACCAAAGAGGGCGAGAGAATCGTCGGACAGGTCGCAAAACGTCAGGCAATCACCAATCCGGATAAAACCGTTAGCTCCATCAAACGTCATATGGGCTCCAATTATAAGGTGAACATCGACGGCAAGGACTTCACTCCGCAGGAAATTTCTGCAATGATTCTGCAAAAGCTAAAAGGAGATGCAGAAGCTTATCTCGGCAGCCCGGTCACCGAAGCCGTCATCACGGTTCCGGCATATTTTACAGATGCACAGCGCCAGGCGACCAAGGATGCGGGCAAAATCGCAGGACTGGATGTCAAACGTATTATTAACGAGCCGACCGCAGCGGCGCTCGCCTATGGCGTAGATAAAGAAAACGATCAGAAAATCATGGTTTATGACCTTGGCGGCGGTACTTTCGATGTCTCCATCATTGAGATGGGCGACGGCGTGCAGGAAGTCCTTGCAACTGCAGGTAACAACCATCTTGGCGGCGACGACTTCGATGAGAGAATCATCAACTACCTGGTGGATGAGTTTAAAGCATCCAACGGGATTGATCTGAGAAACGATAAAATGGCGATGCAGAGACTCAAGGAGGCAGCGGAGAAGGCAAAAATCGACCTTTCCGGTATGACGACCGCGCAGATCAACCTGCCGTTCATCACTGCGGACGCTACCGGGCCGAAGCATCTCGACACGACTCTGACCAGAGCAAAATTCAACGAGCTGACCGCGGACCTCGTAGAGGCTACCATGGGCCCTGTCCGCCAGGCGCTCAAAGATGCGGGACTGAGTGCAGGGGAACTCGACAAAATCCTGCTCGTCGGCGGCTCCTCCCGTATCCCGGCTGTTCAGGATGCAGTCAAAAACATCACCGGAAAAGACCCGTTTAAGGGCATTAACCCGGATGAGTGCGTCGCCGTCGGTGCGGCTATCCAGGGCGGCGTCCTCGGCGGTGAAGTCAAGGGCCTGCTGCTCCTCGACGTCACCCCGCTGTCTTTGGGTCTTGAGACTCTCGGCGGCGTGTTCACTAAGATTATCGAGAGAAACACCACCATTCCGACCAAGAAATCCCAGGTATTTTCCACTGCGGCGGACAACCAGACCTCGGTTGAAATTCACATCCTCCAGGGTGAGCGTGAGTTCGCAAAGGATAACAAATCCCTCGGTATGTTCCGCCTGGATGGAATCCCCCCGGCAATGAGAGGCGTGCCTCAGATTGAGGTCACCTTCGACATCGATGCAAACGGCATTGTCCATGTCTCCGCGAAAGACCTCGGCACCGGCAAAGAACAGCAGATTACTATCACCTCCTCCACCAACATGTCCAAGGACGACATCGAGAAGGCGGTCAAGGAATCCGAGCAGTTTGCCGCAGAGGATAAAAAGCGCAGAGAGGAAATCGACACCCGCAACAACGCGGATCAGATGGTTTACCAGTCGGAAAAGACGATTGCCGACATGGGTGATAAGATCGATGCAAGCGACAAGACTGAGCTCCAGCAGAAGATAGACGCCCTTAAAGAGGCGCTCAAGGGCAGTGACATAGAAGCCATCAAGGCAAAACAGGAGGAACTGCAGAAGAAATTCTACGATGTCTCCGCCAAGGTTTATCAGGCGGCGCAGGCAGCCGGACAGGCGCAGGGTAGTGCACAAGGTGCCGCGCAGAATGAGAGTCAGCCAAAGGATGACAACGTAGTCGACGCGGACTACAAAGAAGTCGACGACGACAAGAAATAAAACCTGACCATAGAAATTGACCGGTGGGGCTGCCAAACAGTGCTTTGGCAGCCCTTTGCCGGAAACGTGCGCGCTTGGGGCAGCTTGCCTTTGGCGGGCGCTTAAGAAAGATACTTAAAGGGTGGTTTCATTGGCTGATAAAAGAGATTATTACGAGGTACTCGGCGTCGAGCGCGGCTGCTCGGACGACGAGCTGAAAAAAGCATACCGGAAGCTTGCGAAAAAATACCATCCGGACTTGAACCCCGGCGATAAGGAAGCGGAAGCAAAATTCAAAGAAGCAAATGAGGCCTACGAAGTGCTTTCCGACAGCCAGAAGCGAGCGCGATACGACCAGTTCGGCCATGCGGGAGTCGATCCGTCCTATGGCGGGGGAGGCGGCGCTTCCTATGGCGCAGGCTTCGACTTTTCCGACCTCGGGGACTTGGGAGACATTTTCGGCAGCTTCTTCGGCGGCGGGTTCGGTCAGTCAAGATCCCGCAACCCGAACGCGCCGATGCGTGGAGCGGACACCCGCGCCACCATCAACTTGAGCTTTTTGGAAGCGGCAAAGGGCTGTAAAAAGGAGATTACCGTCTCCCATCTGGAGCAGTGCCCGGACTGCCATGGAAACGGCTGTGCGCACGGCAGCTCTCCGGAGGTTTGTCCGGACTGTAACGGTACCGGCCAAGTACGCATGAGCCAGCGGACGCCGTTTGGCATGGTGCAGACCCAGCGGGCCTGCTCACGCTGCCATGGAACCGGGCGTATCATCAATGACCCGTGCAAAATCTGCCACGGCACTGGACGCATCCGTAAAAGCCGCAAGCTAGAGGTCAATATCCCGGCCGGAATCGACGACGGGCAGACCTTTGTGGTGCGCGGACAGGGTGACGCCGGAACCAACGGAGGGCCGGCAGGCGATTTAAACGTGACGGCATCGGTGCGTCCCGATCCGCTGTTCGACCGCGACGGTTATGACGTCTGGTGCGAGATCCCGCTGACCTTTACCCAGGCAGTGCTTGGTTGTGAGGTCACAGTGCCGACGATTGACGGCAAGGTGAAATACAACGTGCAGGAGGGCACCCAGCCAGGCACAACCTTCCGCCTGCGCGGCAAGGGCATCCCGTATGTCAACGGCCGCGGAAAAGGCGACCAGTACGTCAAGGTGAACATCGAAGTGCCGCGCAACCTCTCCTCCAAGCAAAAAGAGACGCTAAAGGAATTCGATTCCCTGACCTCGGACAACATGAATTACGAAAAACGCAAAAACTTCTTCGATAAGCTCAAGGATTTCATGAGCGGCCGGGAAGATCGGTGATGTCGTAAAAACGGGGTATCCGATTTTGAAGATACTTCGCAAGGAAAATAAAAGGCCATTGACTGAATGAACTGCACCCCATTTGTTAGACAGTGTGGTATACTATCTAACGAATGGGGTGTTTGTTATGCCAAAAGGAGTACCAAAC
>UQSL01000054.1 GCA_900543705.1 uncultured Oscillospiraceae bacterium | reverse complement strand
AGAATCCCAGCCTTCCAAGCTGGTTGTGTGGGTTCGATTCCCATCACCCGCTCCATTTTTTTATTCTTATGAGACATTTAACAGAATAAAAGGAATAAGCGCCAATAGCTCAGCTGGATAGAGCAACTGCCTTCTAAGCAGTAGGCCGGGGGTTCGAGTCCCTCTTGGCGCACCAGTGATTTGGTGGATATAGCTCAGTTGGTTAGAGCGCTAGATTGTGGCTCTAGAGGCCGTCGGTTCGACTCCGACTATCCACCCCATTTTTTATCCGCCTTCTGTGGCGGGGCAAATACGGGGCACCCGTCCGCACAGCGCGGGTGGATGCCCATTTTTCCTATATTTTGTGGATGCCCATTTTTCCTATATTTTGGGATGTAGCCAAGTGGTAAGGCAACGGACTTTGACTCCGTCATTCCGCTGGTTCGAGTCCAGCCATCCCAACCACAAAAAAACTCTGTAGAATGGCTTGAAAGGCCGTCCTACAGAGTTTTTCATTTTGCTTGTAACCCACTTATTTTTCTTGTTCTAATATTTGTCCGAAAATCCCGTCCAAATTAGTGGGGGCAGATTCTAAATCCGACAGACAAATGTATGACAAATCTGTTATAATCTTGTCGAGGGGCGGAGCTGAAACGAAGCCACTCAAGTGATAGGCCGTCCTGGTGTGCCAGCACCGGGGCGGTTATTTTATCTTTGGTTTTCTGTAGGTGAACTGTTTTAATTACGGAATATTATTACGAGCTGATTTTTAGCCAATTTAAAATTGATAAGTTCACGAATGGAGAACATTGGTACTGAAATGCGCTGGAAATTATGAATAAAATTTGGTAAGATATTCTAAGCCGGTTATAAAATATGGGAGCTCCTTGAATACAAAACAGAGGAGTTATTTGTCATGAAAAAATTTATTTATTACTCCATGGAACCAACTAAACTAGCTATACGTCTTTTCTCAAAACTTACAAACCATGAACGCAACGAAATTATTAATTATTTGAACGACGTTTTAAAAGAGCCTGCATCTGGGCTATCATCATTTCCTTTTGTTCATCAGTAAGTCTTTGGAATTTTTCGTAGAATTCTCTGCCAAGAGGATCTTGAAGTAATCTTTCAAGCTCAAGCTCGTCGCTATCAACGGCGGGCTTTTCTTTTTGCGAGCGATCCGAAGTATAGTTTTTATTAAAATCTTTTCTATCATCATCAATTAAATACATCAAGGGAACATGAAGCATATTTGCATATTGCTGTACAATAGTTATTTTTGGCGTTCTCTGATTTGTTTCATATCGACTTATTACTTGCTTAGAGGTGTGAAGAAGTTTCGCAAAATCCTCTTGAGACATTCCCCTCTGAATCCTTATTTCTTTTAGCTTATCTCCAAATTTCATTTATTCACCTTCTTATGTTTATATTAAAACACAGATTGTCACCAAAATCAAGACAAAATAAAAAAATGTCACCAAGCAGTTGACTATCACGATAAAAAATGCTAATATTTGTTTGTAACCAATTGGTTGACAGAAAAAAGGAGGTGACAACATGGGAAAAAAAGTACGTCAGTTACGCAGCTTGATTTATGGTAGCTTTGATACAGAAGCGGATTTTGCACGTTCTATCGGGTGGGAGCGTCAGAGATTGAGTAAGATAACTAATGGAGTAAAAATTCCAGATGTAGATGAACTGAATCAATTGGCAAGAGGCTTAAATAGGCCTATAGAAGAAATTGTAAATATTTTTTTATCTAAAATGTCACCAAATGATCAACAAAATCCCAAAGCGGGATAAGCAGGGAAGGAAATGGAGATGAGCCCATATGAAATCATAATATTCCACCGAGAGATCCAGTTCTTTCACGTCTGAAAGACAGATAGTAGGCAAAAAAGCTTCCGTTAACACAGATCATGGCTTTTGATATAAAAGTGATTTTTTAGAAGCATTTTTACATATAATACCTTATTTAGAATTTTCATGAATATTAATAAACTTGTTTTCCGTTTTTTTATATGATATAATAAAAAAAAGACTGCGTATATGCCCTGCGTTTACGCAGGGCATATTTTTATCTTTGTAATGGAGGGGTAGTCTTGCATCCTTTTTTTAGTGTTATCATGCCTGTATATAACGCTCAAGATGTCATTGATGCTTCTATTCAAAGTGTACTGGGACAACCCGTGGAAGATTATGAACTGATTATTATTAATGACGGCTCCACCGACCATACAGAGGACATCATCCGCCGATTTATGAGGGAAGATAACCGGATTGTCTACCGGAAGATTGAAAACTCTGGCCCGGCGGTGGCCAGGAATGTGGGATTGACCCTTGCCAGAGGGGAATATGTTCTCTTTCTGGATGCGGATGATGAGTGGAAGGCAGGTATGCTCAAGAGCGTTCAAAATCATCTTGCAAATAAACCGGACATGCTTGTCTGGGGATTTATTATGCGTAATATCCGGGAAAATTCCGATTTTTTGAATGTTTGCCGGCCGATAAGTATCGATAATCCGAAGCAGTTGGTACGCAATTTTGGGGAATTGTATGAAAATAATCTGCTGAATCAGATTTGGAATAAGGCATACCGCCGCGATCTTTTGAAGCGCTGGGGCATTACATTCCCGGATTTTCATTATGGAGAGGATCGGTTGTTTGTCTTCGATGTACTCAAACGCTGCCGGAGGGTTGATGTAATCCCAGAATGCCTGTATTACTATCATATCCGGGAAAAGGAAAGCCTTGTCACAAAATATTGCGACAATAAGTTTGACATCTGCAACTTGATCGACGACTATATTGAAGAACTTCAGGCGGAAATCCAGTTCAGCGATCCGACCAATGCCAAAATTAATTACATGTATCTCAAGAGTATTCTATCCTGTGAAACGAACTTATTCTTGAGAAACTGCCCCTTGTCACCGCAGGAAAAGAAAAAGAAGCTGGAAAAAGTACTCAAAGATCCAAAATTAAAACGGAAACTCAAGGAATACCGCCCACATGATTTGGTGATGAATCTCTCAGTATTGGTCATGAAAACACGAAGTGTCTTTTTGAATTCCCTGTTGGCCCGTTTTATTGTTCTTACCAGTGAAAAGCATTCCGACTTATTTATCCGGGTCAAGCATCCTCAAAGCATCAAAGTAAAAAGCAGCTGATCTTAAACGGGTTTGGTCACACTTCCGGCGTTTCGGCTGCGGTGGAGGTTTTCTGTTACAGAAAAGCTTATATTTTACAAAAAGCGCATTCCCAAATAGAGGAACGCGCCTTTTGCCGAATCTGGGATTATCGGCCAATCCTATAGGGATAAATAGGAGTCTAGAAGGCTGTATTGAAAAGAATTGTGTAATAAGGTATAATCGTTAGAAGCTTACTGAAAATACCAAAGAATCGAGCCCTGTCCGTTTCCCAAACCCTTCCCTGTTTCCCATTTACTAATTTGGGAGTCTTCAAAATGATATCTCGAAAAACGAACAGAATTCCTTGGAAACACAGGACGATATGATTACGTCAGGTAGAAGATGAACCTAAGAATACAAGCGATTTAAATAGATGGAGTACCATTCCAATGAAAAAAATTGCAATTTTCCAAAGTGATTTACATGTAGGGGGGATTCAAAAATCTTTGGTGAATTTCCTGATGATGCTTCCAAAAGATGAATTTGATCTTGATGTATTCCTGTGTGATTTGAATTCATTTTATGATTTATCGGGATTGGATGAAAACGTTCATTTTTATCAGATACAGTCCCTTCCTTTTTTGAATCGCTTCCTTTATTTCAACATAATAAAAGGATTTTATAAGGGGAATTTTCCAAAGACAACATATGATGTTGCAATCGATTTTAGCAGCTACCGCAACGAATGCGCAATTGGTGCGTTGCAGGTAGATGCAAAAAAGCGAGTTATGTGGATTCACAATGATGTGGAAATTAAGAGAAAAGAAGAGCCGAAATATCGGATATTATGGCATTTTTTTCGGAAGAAATTCCGATATTTTGATGAATTTGCTGCTGTCTCTGCGGGAGTGATACCTTCTTTCAAACGAATGGCTAAAATTGAAGATAAACCTATCCATGTGATTCCGAACTTTATCAATTCAAAAGAAATCCATGAGAAAATGTCTTTGGACGTAAATTTCAAAGTGGATTCGTCAAAATATAACTTTGTATCGATGGGGCGCCTTTGTCACCAAAAGGGATTTGATATCCTGTTCAACGAATATTCGCAAGTTCTGAACAAGCGGAAAGACACTCATCTCTATATCATAGGGGATGGACCTGACCGGAATCAATTGGAGACTCAGTGCCGGGAATTGGGAATCGCGCCATATGTCACGTTTTTAGGTAATCAGGCAAATCCTTTTCCCTATTTAAAGCAGATGGACGGGTTTGTCTTAGATTCCCGCTATGAAGGACAAGGTATGGTTCTTTGGGAGGCAAAAGCAGTAGGGTTGGAGTTGTTTTTTCCAACCCGACTCGAACCGTATAATGATGGATTAAAAGGGCGGGAGAACCTTGTCCAGTCGATGAGTATGGCTGAAAAAAGGGCTTTACAGACAGAAACTCTTGAGGAATATAATCGAAATATTCTGGAGCAGCTCAGGAAACTGTTTTTGTAAGCGGCCGGACGGGAGGGAATAACATCAAACAGTCAATAATCAAAAAAACGGACGAAAAGAAAACAGGGTATATCCTGTTAGCACTTTCCATTTTTGTGCTGTGCCAGCCTATCCTCGATGTCATCACGGCGTTTCAAGTGGAAGCCGGACAGTTTTATACGATTGGCACTATCGTGAGAGCTTTATTCATGGTAGCCTGTTTTGTGTACACGGTATTGGCGGCGGGAAGGCGAAAGAAATGGTTTTCGCTGATAATCTGCCTGTCCATGGCTTTCTATTGTCTGATATTCCTGTTCCTCTGCTATAAAAGGGGCGGGTTTTCCTGTGCCGCCGGAAATATCAAAGAGATTATCAAACTGTATTATTTTCCCTTTGTCCTACTGGCATTTTACCTGTTTTATCTGGATGTAGGACATTTGATTGATCGAATAATTCTGGCCTATACCGGGGTCATCTATATGAGCGTGATCTTTATCGGTTTTGTGACGGGGACCGGATTTGACACCTATTGGTCCGGAGGTGCAGGGAACAAGGGCTGGTTCCATGCGGCAAATGAGGTAGGCGTTGTGATTGGAATGCTTGCTCCCGTTGTGGTTTGTTATTTTAGCTCCCGTATGGCAAACCTGACCGGCAGCAAAAGAACATGGATTACTTTGGCAGGGGGAGTGATCGGCCTCGGGCTAGTAGTATTTTGTAGCCTTTTCATCGGGACGAAAGCAGTCTTTTTGAGCGTCGCAGGTTATGTTTTGTGCTTTTTAATCTGGCATATCATTGAATTTGTACGCCGTCGTCAGTCTGGAAACCGAAAACAGGCGCTGATGGCTTTTGCTATGTGCATCGCAATGGGCCTGTTATATCTGGTTTCCCCATTGAGAGAAAATGTGGAAGGCCGTATGACGTTTTTCTACCACAAACAGGTGGAAACCTCCTCGAGCAGTGCGCCTGCCTCCAGCCAAAGCAGCAGCTCGAAAACGGACAGTGAGATAAGCGGGAATTCCTCTGCTGATTCTCAGGCTTCCAAGCCTTCCTCAAGCGCTGTTTCCGGGTTTGAAACATCCCGTTTATACCGCACCGCAAACTGGCTTTTGAGCAACCGTTTAAATCATTCGCTTCCCACGATAAAGACCTATGTCCAAAGCGATATGGCGGGAAAATTGTTTGGGATTGGGTATGTGAGTTACGAAGGGGCGCCTGCATCAATAGAGAGGGCCATGGAAATGGACTTTATGACGCTGCTGTTCCGTCATGGTATTGTTGGCCTGGTTTTGTATTTGATTCCTCTTTTGTATTTCCTTTTCCGGGTATTAAAGCAGGTTTTTGTCAGATTTCGAAAAGTCTGGGGTTCCATTTGGTATTGTACCTATCTATACGGCCTGATCTTGGGCATTGGAATTGCATTTTTTGCCGGGCATGTGTTCACGGCGCCGGCTGTGAGTCTTTATGTTGCTGTTTTCCTGGTCCTTTCAGAAAAACAGATTCAGAAATGGCAAAATGAAAAAGGGTGATAAAATGCCTGAAATCAGTGTAATTGTGCCGGTTTACAATGTGAAAGAATATCTTAATGCCTGCTTGGATTCCATTATGCAACAAGATTTTGATGCCTACGAAGTAATTCTGGTAGACGACGGCTCGACGGATTCCAGCGGAGAAATGGCTGAAGAATATGCCCTGCGCTATCCGGATGTTATCAGGGTCATACATCAGGAAAACCAGGGCCAGGGCGTTGCGCGTAATACGGGGATGGAGTGCGCACGGGGGCGGTATTTTGTCTTTGTCGACAGTGACGATACCATAGCGCCGGACATGCTGTCAGGGCTATGGAAGGAGGCGCAGGCTCTCAATGTGGAGATGGTAATCTGTGGATGGGACATTGTCGGCGAAAATGGAAAGCTTTTATCACAGGGAATGGAAGCGCAAGAGAAGCATCGGAGGCTAGATTTTAAAGAGAATAGAGATATTCTAAATGGTTGGCCATCTCCCTGCAATAAACTGTTTCATCGGGATTTGTTTGTAAAAACGGGAATCCGGTTTCCCGCCCGGGTGTGGTATGAGGACTTTCGGACAGTAACCAAACTGTATTTGGCGGCGGATGGAATCGGTGTAACAGAGCGCTGCTATTACCACTATTATCAACGTCCCGTCTCCACCATGCGCAATTCCAATTTGCAGAGGAATCTGGAAATCCTGGACGCCATGGAAGACATCCTGTCTTATTATCAAGAACAGGGCGCTTTCGAGCACTTTCGTGAGGAACTGGAGTTTTTGGCGATTTATCATGTGCTGATTGCGGCAAGCGTCCGGATCCTCAGAATCGACCCGTTAAGCTCTCTGCTCTCCACGATTCGGGAATACGTCGAGAAAACATTTCCCAAATATCGGGAGAATCCCTATTTGAAAACGCTTGAGCGCAATAAAAAAATAGTCTACCGGCTCTTGCTGAGGAAACGATACCGTATCATTTCCCTGCTTTTTAAAATCAAGGGATGAACCCGGGACTGTGAAAGGGGAAATGGATGCCGATGAAAAACAGGCCAGAAATCAGTGTGATTGTCCCCGTATATCGGGTGGAAGGATTTATAGAGGAATGCGTCACGTCTGTTTTAAAGCAGACGTTTTTAGATTTTGAACTGATTTTAGTGGATGATGGTTCTCCGGACCGCTGTCCTCAACTCTGCGAGGAAATGGCAGAGAAGGACGACAGAATTCATGTTATCCACAAGGAAAACGGAGGGCTCAGTTCGGCACGTAATGCCGGAATGAAAATTGCATCCGGGAAATACCTGTTTTTCCTGGACAGCGACGATTATCTTCACCCCAAAACACTAGAGACGCTGTATGGGATCGCAAAAAGGGAAAGCTGCGATATCGTCAGTTGCGAGTTTCGCAAAACTCAGGAAAGATACTGGGAATACCGCCCGGAAGACCAGTCCGACGCCCTCTGCGAGTTTCTCAGCCGGGAAGAGGCTCTGGAAAAGATGTACAGCCCTGCGCATGCTTTTTCTGTGGTTGCATGTGCCAAACTCTATTATAAAGAGTTGTTTGAGGGGATAGAATACCCGACAGGCCGCTTGCATGAGGATGAATTCACGACTTATAAGCTCATCTTTCGATCGAAAAAAATCGCATTTCTCCATGCGGGGTATTATAATTACTATCAGAATCCCCAGAGTATTACACATGCAGCGTACCGGATGCAGCGGCTGGATGCGCTGAGCGCTTTGAAAGAACAGCTTGTTTTTCTGGAAAAGGAACAATTACAGGAAGCATTTTTGCAGCTGCAGTGGGTGTATCTTACCGCGCTGATGGAGCATTTTTATCAGGTATCAAAAATGCCACGCAAGGATAGGAGCATCCTTGAGAAAATTGCAGCTGAGCTGAAAATACAGATGAAATCCATGAAAAGCAGTCCATACTTTGGTTGGAAGCGCCGTGCACTATGGGCTTCGTTTTGTATTTCTCCCGGCATTTTCCATTGGATTCACTGCCGGCTTAACGGATGACAAACTGAAAACTGGAGCAGAGTTATGAATAAAAAGAGAATGATTATTAATTTGGCTGCCAGCCTGGTGTCTTTCGCCGTCAGCATGGGAATCAGCTTTTTCCTCACACCATACCTGACGGAAGTCTTGGGAACGGAGGCGTACGGTTACATTGGCCTTGCCAATAACTTTGTCAATTACGCTTCCATTGTTACTGTTGCGCTAAACTCCATGGCAGGACGGTTTATCACCATTGAAATCCACAAGGGAAACAGCAAAAAGGCGGATGAGTATTTCAACTCTATTTTGCTTTCCAACGTATTTCTTTCCGTTGTCATTTCTTTTATTTCTCTGATTATTATTTTCAATATCCAATCGCTGCTGAAAGTATCCGACCGGTTGGTGAGGGATGTACAGATCACCTTTGCGGTCGCCTTTTTGAATTCTGTTTTTACAGTGGTAACGGCTGTGTTTACCGTGGCGCCCTTTGCACGCAACCGCTTGGACGTGCAGTCTATTCGTACGATTCTCGGCAACATTGTCAAACTGGTTGTGACGCTGGGCCTGATTGCCTGCCTGACTCCGAAAATCTATTTTATCAGCATTGGGGTGTTGGCCTGCTCTGTCTTTATGGCGGGCGCGGATATTTTTCTGACCAAGAAAATGCTGCCGGAAGTGAACATCAATTTTCGGCATTTTCACTTTCAGGCGGTCAAAGAGGTGCTCTCCGCCGGGATTTGGAACTCTGTCAACAGCCTGAGCTATGCGTTGCTGCTGGGTTTGGATTTGCTGATTGCAAACCTGTTTATCGGTGAAACTGCGATGGGAATGCTTTCAATAGCCAAAACGTTTCCAACCGCGCTGCAATCGCTAATTGCAGCCATATCAGGGATTTTTATACCGCAGTTTACGATTTTATATGCAAAAGGACAGCAAAAGGAACTGGTTTCCAGCGTTAAGTATTCCATTAAAGTGTTGTCCCTGATTATGACGGTTCCCATTGCTGGCCTTGTTGTTTTTGGTACAGACTTTTATCAGCTGTGGTTGCCTGGAAAAAGTGCGGCGGAAATTCAGATTATTCAACTTCTATCTGTTATTTCACTGTTGCCGAAAATGGTAAGCGCTTATGTAGATAGTCTTTATTCGATCAATACTGTTACAAATCACTTGAAAGTACCTGTGTTGGTTAATATGGTGTTAGGTATATTAAATGTTGGCTTGGTTTTTCTTTTACTCAGAACAACGAAGCTGGGAGTGTTCGCTATCGCGATCGGTAATGCAATCATGTTGTTTTTAAAAACCGTTTTGTTCGTTCCAAGTTATGCCGCCAGCAATTTAAAGCAACGTGGATTTGTTTTTTATCCCCCGTTTATCCGAGCGGTGATATGCAGTATAGTCATTATACTGCTATTTATGGGTTTGAAGAATTTGTTTGTGATAAACAGCTGGGGGGACCTGATGGCAGCGGCGGGAATCTGTGGAGCTCTCGGATTTCTAATTAATTTTATCATCCTGCTCAATCGGGAGGAGCGAAAAGAAACCCTGGCGAAAATCAAAAACAAAATCTGTTCGGTATCTGAAAGATGACCATGAGGAGTTGTGGTAATGGCTTATTTGAGCAATGGAAATAAGGCGGAATGCTGTGGATGCGGGGCGTGTTTGCAAATTTGCCCGAAGCAGTGTATTTCCATGCAGCCGGATGAAAAAGGGTTTCTCTACCCCAAAATTGAGGAATCTCTGTGCATCCACTGTGATTTATGCCGTAAAGTCTGCCCGGAGGACCCGGCAGTCCGTCCAAAAGGGGAGGGAGAGCCGGAGCTTTACGGCGCAGTCCATAAGGATGAAAAAGTCCTGATGGAAAGTGCTTCCGGTGGAGCTTTTCCAGCCATTGTCGACGCCTTTTGTGATAAAAACTATGTGAGTTTCGGTGTGGAATATGATAAGGACATGAAGGTCTGCCACAACTATGTGACGGACAAGGCGCAGATTGGCAAGTTTAAAAAATCCAAATATGTACAGAGCGATACGAAAGAGACATTCCGGAAGGCAAGGGAATTTTTGGAGCAGGGGAAAAAGGTGCTATACACAGGCACTCCCTGCCAGATATCCGGGTTAAAAGCATATTTGAGAAAGGATTATGAAAACCTGCTGACGGTGGATTTGATTTGCCATGGGGTGGCAAGCCCGGAACTGTTTGCAGACTATATAACTTTGATGGAAGAAAAATTCGGTCAAAAAGTGGTTTGGGCGGATATGCGCGGCAAAGAAAAGCGGTATGGGAACTGGAGTTTGATTAACAGCAGTGTAAAGGTTCAAAATCAAGCTGTGCATACCAATAATATTTCCAAAGCATTTGTCGGGACTTATTTGAAAACTATTGGATATCGAGACGCTTGCTTTTCCTGTTCCTTTTATCCCGTGCCCCGCGCCTCCGATATCACGATTGGAGACTTGTGGGGCGCGGAAACCATCATGCCGGAACTCTTTGACGGGCGTGGGATTTCTCTGATTTTGCTCAACTCCGACAAGGGTAAATCCCTGCTGCCGGAAGTCCAGAAGAGAATGAAAACAAAACCGGTTTCCTTGGAAGAGGCAACCAAAAAAAACCCCAATCTCTCCAGGCCTACAATCCGCAAAGAGGGAGAAGACGCCTTTTGGGAGATGAGAAAGAACCTGCCTGTGGGACAGGTATTGGAACACTTCGGACTGCCTCCCCGTTCGGCCCGGATAAAACAGGGAATTCGGGGCGCCGTCTCCATGATAGTTCCGAAAAAGGTACGGAAATTTATCAAACAAAAGCTTTTCCACCGGTAATTGGTTCAAAGGGGTAGATAAAATGGAAACAAAGCCCAATGTGGGGATTTTGTCCATGCAGCGCGTCAGGAACAGCGGTTCCTTTTTACAGGCATATGGCCTGCAGCATGCCCTGCAGCAGCTTGGCGGGGAAGTTGAGTTTGTTGATTTTCAGCAGGCGGAGGGGTCATCCGGGTTAAAACAATGGATAAAATCAGCGTGCCCCGGTCTCTGGTCCGCCTTGCGCAGAGGAAAAGGACTTCTGCGTGGGCAGCCGAAAGGGGCAGGGGAGACTCTTCGGATGTCGGAGGAATTTGAACGACGGTATGATAGGGAGTATTTCCCGCTTTTATCACCGGATACGGACCGGACTTATTGCCCGGAGTTGGATTTGCTGGTCATTGGCAGCGATGAGGTGTTCAACTGCGCCCAGTATGCGGATGCAGGAATGGAGATTCCCTGGCAACTGTATGGGGAGGAAAACCGTGCAAAAAGTGTCGTGTCGTATGCGGCAAGCTTTGGGGCCACAACACTTGAGAGCCTCGAACGCCTTGGCGTCCGGGAAAAAGCGGCATCACTGCTCGGCCACTTTGCCGAAATTTCGGTCAGGGATGAAAATTCCTCGCACATTGTGCAGAATTTGACCGGAAAGGAACCACATCTTTCCATTGACCCGGTATTGCTCTACCCGTTTTCCGAGGTGAAACTCAAAAAGCCGGAATCCTTTGACTATATCCTGGTTTATGCGTACAATAACCGTCTGTCAGCCCAAGAAGCGGAACAGATTCGGCGCTTGGCGGCGAAAACGGGAAAGCGCCTGCTCTGTGTCAACAACTACCAGGACTGGTGTGAGGAGAAACGGGTAGCGTCCCCGCTTGAGGTGCTCTCTTATTTCCGTTTCGCGGATTATGTGGTGACCGATACCTTCCATGGAACTGTCCTGTCAATCAAATATAACCGTCCGTTTGGCGCATTTATCCGTTCGTCCAATCGTCAGAAGATGGGGTTTTTACTCAATCAATTCGGGCTTGCATCCCGCAGCGTCTATGCACCTGAGGGTTTCAGCAATATTCTGGAGACGCCGATTGATTATGCGCCTGTGAATGAGATTTTGTATGCAGAGCAAGGCAAAGCGATGGAATATCTGTCCGGCTGCCTGAATAATCTAACAAAATGACAGCTAAAACCCGGATGCCGGTGATCTAAATGATTCCTATAAGTATAATTTATGATTATTATTACAAACAACAGTGCCCAAAAACCTGTCATGCTAAACATCGCCCGTTCCCGGAAAGGTCCGATTCACCGGGTTGGACCGAACCCTGATAAGCGGACAAATAAAAAAGTACCCCCGTCGTAGAATATC
>UQSL01000053.1 GCA_900543705.1 uncultured Oscillospiraceae bacterium | reverse complement strand
CCCGGTCAGAAAGTTATTCCTCAACGAAGATCCCCCCCGGTTTAAAACGCTCGAAAATCATTCGGCCGTGCGCACGCTCCCCCGCCAGTGGAGGAGATCGAAGTCGCCATCTCCCTGTTTTGCCTGTGCGTCAAGCTTGCCAGCGTGGAGAAGCTGCTCAAGTAAAGGCAGTTTGACAAGCCTGCCTTACAACTGCCGTACAAATTTGTTTTCCTTGTAATCTAACAGGTCTCAGGAATTCCTGCGCCTGGTTTCCGTCCCGGTGAGGACGCAGAAAATCATACCCGGGGGTATTAATTTTATGAAAAATACGTACGAAAGCCCATTTGGCACCCGTTATGCCAGCAAAGAGATGCAGTATCTCTTTTCTGCGGACAAAAAGTTCACTACCTGGAGAAAGCTCTGGGTCGCTCTTGCCCGTGCGGAGATGAAGCTCGGCCTGCCTGTGACAGAAGAGCAGGTCCAGGAGCTTGAAGCCAATGTGGACAACATCAACTATGCCGAAGCGGAGCAGAGGGAACGGGAAGTCCGGCACGACGTCATGTCCCATGTTTACGCCTATGGCCTGCAGTGCCCGAATGCAAAGGGTATTATCCATCTGGGTGCAACCTCCTGCTATGTCGGTGACAACACGGACGTCATCATTATGCGCGATGCCCTTCAGGTCGTGCGCAGGAAGCTGTTGAACGTCATCGCCATGCTTTCCAAATTTGCAGATACCTATAAGGATATGCCGGCGCTCGCCTATACCCATCTTCAGCCTGCCCAGCTGACTACCGTCGGCAAGCGCGCCACACTCTGGATTAACGAGTTTTTGATGGATTTGGAGGAAATCGATTACCGACTGAGCACACTCAAGCTGCTTGGCTCCAAGGGCACGACCGGCACCCAGGCAAGCTTTGTGGAGCTGTTTGACCACGACACGGAAAAAATCAAACGCCTGGAACAGATGATTGCAGAAGAAATGGGCTTTGACAGCGTTGTCCCTGTTTCCGGCCAGACCTATTCGAGAAAGATGGACGCACAGGTGCTCTCCACTCTGGGAGGCATTGCACAGAGCGCGAGCAAGTTTGCGACAGACATGCGTATTCTGCAAAACTTCAAAGAGATGGAAGAGCCGTTTGAAGCACATCAGATAGGTTCTTCTGCGATGCCGTATAAACGCAACCCAATGCGCAGCGAGCGCATCTGCGCGCTGGCACGGTATGTGATTATCGATACCCTCAACCCTGCGTTTACCTCTGCCACCCAGTGGTTTGAGAGAACGCTTGATGACTCTGCGAACAAGCGTATTTCTGTCGCAGAGGGATTCCTGGCGATTGATTCCATTCTCAATATCCTCATCAATGTCTGTGACGGCATTGTCGTGTATCCGAAAGTCATCGACATGCGAGTGCGCAAGGAGCTCCCGTTCATGGCAACGGAGAACATCATGATGAGTGCAGTCAAAAAGGGTGGCGACCGTCAGGAACTTCACGAAAAGCTGCGTCGGCACTCTCTCGCGGCGGCAAAAGTGGTCAAGGAAGAGGGAGGAGAAAACGACCTGATCGACCGTGTCTGTGCGGATCCTGCCTTTATGCTTTCCCACGAGGAAATCGATGCGATTCTCGACCCGAAGAACTTTACCGGGCGCAGCAGTGAGCAGGTGACGGAGTTCCTCAGTGTGGTTATCAATCCGATTTTGCAGGAGAACAAAGCACTGCTGGGTGAGCACGCGGAACTGAGTGTGTAAGGGCTGACAGGTGATTCCTGAGGATTTTTCATTGACTTTTTTCGGGAATGTCCCTAGAATGAACGTTGTGAATCTTTCATAATTTTTTCAGTTTTTCAGGAGGTTATTCGTCTATTTATAACGGAATAGACGGATAAATTCTTGTAAAATATCAGTAAAATAAAAAGCATTGGAGGGCTGCCCATGAAGCGCGTTGGCAAACCCGTGTTTTTTATCGTACTCGGATTGATTTTGGTTTTAGCGTACACAGCTATCTTCGGGATCAAATCGACTTACGGAGACACGACAACGACTTACATAAAAGGCGGTAACGACATCCGGTGGGGAATTGATATCCGCGGCGGTGTAGACGTAACGTTTACGCCACCTGAGGGATTCGACGCCACCAACGAGCAGATGGCTGCGGCAGAGGCTATCATCAAACAGCGTCTCGTCCAGCAGAACATCACTGACAGCGAGGTCTATACAGATTATAACAAAGACCGAATCATTGTCCGTTTCCCATGGAAGGAAGGGGAGTCTGACTTTGACCCGGAACAGGCAATCAAAGAGCTCGGTGAAACCGCTCTGCTGACTTTCCGTGAAGGAAAGGAAACCGATTCCGAGGGAAAACCGAGTGGTACGACAGCGGACACAATCATCCTTTCCGGTGAAGATGTGGATTCTGCGTCGGCAGGCTTTTCGGGAGAAAACAGTACCGAGGTTGTTGTCCAGCTGAAGCTCAAGGAATCCGGAGTGGAGAAGTTTTCTGAGGCAACAGAACGGCTTTCCAAAACAAAGGGAATCATCTCCATCTGGATGGATGACACAATGATTTCCTATCCGACGGTTAACGCCCATATTACCGATGGGAATGCGGTAATTTCCGGTAACTTTACGATCGAAACCGCCAAAGCATTGGCGGATAAAATTAATGGCGGTGCGCTGCCGTTCCAGCTTATCACCTCCAACTACAGTACCATCAACCCAACTCTCGGCATGGGCGCCAAAGATGCGATGGTGGTAGCAGGGATTGTCGCCTTTCTTCTGGTATGTCTCTTTATCATCATTATCTACCGTCTGCCGGGCGTCATTGCGAGTATCTCACTTTTTGGACAGCTTGTGGGAGCGATTGCGGCTGTTTCCGGTTACTTTGGTAACTTCCCGAGCTTTACGCTGACACTTCCTGGTATTGCCGGTATCATTCTTTCCATTGGTATGGGTGTCGATGCGAACGTCATCACATCGGAGCGTATCAAGGAGGAAATTAACCGCGGAAAGACGATTGACGGAGCAATCGACATCGGCTTTAAACGCGGCTTCTCCGCGATTTTTGATGGGAATATCACAATGGTAATTGTCGCAATCATTCTAATGGGGGCCTTTGGACCGTCTGACAGCTTGTTTGCGCAGCTCCTGACCCCGATTTTCTTCATGTTCGGCGCATCAACTGCCGGTTCCATCTATTCCTTTGGTTATACTCTCCTGGTAGGTGTTATCACAAACTTTGTGTTTGGCGTTACCGCGTCGCGCCTGATGCTTAAATCCATTTCTAAATTTAAGTTTGCGCGTAAACCTTGGCTGTACGGGGGGAAGACAAAATGAAAACAATCAACTTTGTAGGCAACAGAAATAAATTCTTTATCCTGTCCTCCGTATTGATTCTCATCATTATTCTGTTCTCCTTTCTCTTTGGTGTTCAGCTTGACGTACAGTTTAAGGGTGGTACGATTCTGAAATACACCTATTCCGGGGAAATCGATACCTCCAAAGTGGAGAGTACCGTGGAAAAGGCCAGTGGCATGGAAGCGTCTATTCAAAGCGCGAACGATTCGCTGACGGGGGAAATGCGTCTTGTCGTCACGCTCCCGTCTTCAACCGGGCTGACTGCGGAGGAACAAGATGCCATTACCGAGTCTTTGAAGCAGAATTTTGCCGACAATAGCATTGAAGTGCTGGAAATCAGTAATGTCGATGCTGCGATTGGACGGGAGTTCCTGATGAAATGCCTGGTCGCTGTCTCGGCTGCATTTATCCTGATGATTATATACATTGCATTCCGCTTCAAGAAAATCGGCGGCCTGTCCGCCGGTGTCATGGGCGTGATTGCTTTGATGCACGACGCTATCATGGTATTTGGTGTGTTTGTTATCTTTCGGATACCGCTTAACGATAATTTTATTGCGGTTGTCCTGATGATACTCGGGTATTCCATCAACGATACGATAGTCGTCTACGACCGTATTCGTGAGAACAAGCGCTTGCTCGGGCCGAAAGTGCCGGTTGCAGAGCTTGTTAACACCAGTATCAATGAGACACTCACCCGTTCTCTGAACACCTCTATTTCTACGATTATCGCTTTGTCGACTATCTGCGTGGTTACAGTCGTGTGCGGAGTATCTTCCATAATCTCCTTTGCTTTTCCCATGCTCGTCGGTATGATTTCCGGTGTGTACTCCACTATCTTCATTGCCGGTCCTCTCTGGGTTACCTGGATTGAGCACAAAGAGAAGAAGATACTTGAGAAGAAAGCCGGAGGCAAAGGACCTGAAAAAGGGAAAAAGTAATCCTGTAATTGTAACAGAATTTGGGGCTATGCGTAAACAATTCGCATAGCTCCTTTTCTTTTGTCCGGCAATTTTGTATAATAGCAAAAAAGAATACGAGAGACTGGGGGAGAGAAGATGATAGCAGTAGGAGCTTCCACTGCATGTATGTACCCGCAGGATACGGCGGAGAGTTTGGAAATGCTCTGTCAGCATGGAATCCACAGCTTCGAGCTGTTTTTGAATACTTTTTCAGAGTTTCAACCCAATTATTTGGACAAGCTTAAAAGGATAGCAAGGGAATATGATGCACAGATTCTCTCTGTGCATCCCTTTACTTCTGAAATGGAGTCAATGTTCTTTTTTTCTGATTACCCTGCCCGTCTGGCAGATGGCTTGGCGCTTTATGAGCGGCTCTTCAGTCGGGCCAGAGAACTGGGAGCCCGTTTTTTCATTTTCCATGGCGGAAAAGAACATTTTGTAAAGTCGGAGGAAGAATACTTCGAACGCTATCAGATGCTGCTGGAAGCGGCAAAAAGGCAGGATCTTCTGCTGCTGCATGAGAATGTTGTGAGAACAAAAAGTCATGACCTTGACTTTTTGTTGCAGCTTTCTAAAGCGCTTCCAGACGCTAGATTCGTATTAGATATCAAACAGGCTGTTCGCTCCGGCGTCTCCCCCTTTGATTTCCTGGAACACCTGGGAAACAAAGTGGAGCATATCCACTTCAGCGACCATAATGCGCAGAAGGACTGTCTTCCCGCCGGACAGGGAACCTTAGATTTAAACCGTTTTTTCCACCAAATGCTATTGGAGACAACTTGTCGCAGTGTTGTAATGGAATTATACCGGAGTAGTTTTGGAAGTGTTGAAAATATTGTGGAATCCTGTCATTTAATTAGTAAAATACTGGATGATAATTTACATAATCTGGATGATATACGCTGAAAGTTTCGCTTTTATTCGACAAAAATTCAGAGAGAATCCCTGATAAGTATACAAATCATTTATGCAAGTCTATGAATTATTGCGGAATCTTGTCGAATTGTGCGAATTTTTCTTCTTTTCAACAAATTGTTAAAAGGTTATAATAGGCTTAAATTCATTGGAAGGGAGAGTAAAAGACAGTGCGTTTGCCAGATTGTGTGACACGAACAAGAAATGAAAATGTAGAGGTATCTTTTGAGGTGGTCCCTACCATATACTTGGAAGGGGAAACGGAATATCCGACTTTTGGAATCCTGGCAAATGCCGGAGAGGAAAGTCTCCTGATCGAAGATATTTCGGATGAATACAGCCTGGTAGTTTGCCTGTGTCATCGGTTAAACGAAGGACAGCCATTGCTCTATCAGTTACGTGATATTGTAGAAGACTATCTGGTTGACTGGCCGTATATCTGTGTAGATGAGTTGAAAAGGAACGGTTTTTATGATAAAATAAGGTAAAAATATTCGGAGTGATGATATCGTGAAATGCCCGTTCTGCGGATATTACGAAAGCAAGGTAATTGACTCAAGACCGACCGATGAAGGGGAGCGTATCCGCCGCAGAAGAGAATGCCTGCACTGTGCAAAACGGTTTACCACCTATGAAGTCATTGAAACCCTGCCGCTGGTTGTCATCAAAAAGGATAAATCCAGGGAGGCATTTGACCGCAATAAACTGCTCAATGGTATGCTCCGGGCCTGCGAGAAACGTCCGGTAACCTTTGAAATGCTCAATAAGGCGGTTGACGAAATTGAATCAATACTTCAAAATACCTTGGAGCGAGAAGTTCCTTCCTATAAAATCGGCGAACTCGCGATGGAAAAGCTCAAGGATATTGATCAGGTAGCCTATGTCCGTTTCGCCTCTGTCTACCGCCAGTTCGGCGATGTGAACTCCTTTATGGTGGAGCTGAAAAAGCTTCTGGCCGATAAAGAAAAAAACACCGATTAAAGCACCGTGGAATAAGTCGGGCGCTCCGATTCGATAATCATTTCCAAAAGTTTTATAACCTGGGCGTTGGCCGCATAATAATCTGCAATATTTCCGGACGCGAGCATAGGCTCCAAAGACGCAGCAATTACACTAAGTTCCTCAATTTGATTATGACGCACAAAGATAGTAAGATATTTTTCTTTATTTTCCCAGAATTCTGTAAATTCAAGCACCTGAGCCCGTGCTGTTCGTAAATCGCCGCGATTTACGCTTTCATAGGCAGTCTCCACCATGGAGACTGCCTTTTCTTTTGTATCAAACAAATACCACTGGGCTCCGGCACAAAGAACTACAATACACAGCAAAATCACGCTGGAAACGATAACCCTTTTCATAGCACCCTCTCCTTTTGACCCTCATTCTTTTTTACGATATAGTAATCTCCCTTCTTGTCCAGAGTCATCAGGAAGATGTTTTTAAGAGGAGTATTCTCTTTTTGCAGCAGCCCTTGCAACCAGGACATATCTTTGCCAAAACCGTCAAGTGTCTGGGGGATTGCTTTGCCGTCACTGACGATAATTTCCGGGATACCATGGTCGTCATTGCCCTTGAGTTTCATCATAGCCGGAGTCACATTTCTGCTATGGAATTTTTGATAGACACTGATTTTGCCATTTGTCTCCACAACGGCAAAAAGCACCTCACGGATATCAAAAATTCCCTGGCAGCGTAATTCCTCCATCAGGTCATCAATGGAAAAACGCATGGCACGCATGGCGCTTTGATCAATGATTCCATCCCGGATAATCATACGCGGAGTACCTGTAATAAAGTTGCGAACCTTTTTGTTGGAAAGGGAGAGGGCGGTCAGAATAATTTCCAGGCAGACGACAATGAGGATTGGAACCGCCCCAACGAGTAGAGGAATATTTGTGTCCTCAATGGGCAGGGAGGCGATATTGGATACCAAAATTGTTACGACAAGCTCTGTCGGCTGAAGTTCGCCAATCTGTCGTTTTCCCATGATACGGATGGACAATACAATTAAAAGATAGAGAAAAAGTGTTCTTATTGCTACAACTGCCATATTTTATCACCGATGGTAGTATTGGATGAAGTGTCAGCTTTATTCACATCTGCATACCTGAATGAAACTTATAATTTGCGATTATACTAAGGAGAGTTTCCGGGATTGTGACAAGCTCATCAAAAATCCCGGCCGATTTCAGCAAAAGGGTGTGACAGTTTGTTCCGGTTTATCAGAGATAAGGGAAAATACCTGAAAAATAAATTGACGGAGCCTGAGTCAAAGACTCCGACTCCCTCTAATTTTTCTAAAGACCTGCTGGAGAACACCGTATCTATCCGAGAAAAGTTCTCCAACTCCTCCGATTTGATTATTAAACCGATTACCGTCAGCGGATTTTCTGTGGCATTGGTGATGTGTGAGGGAATGGTCGACCTGCAGACAATGTCCGAACTGTTGGTGGAACCGATTCAGAAACTGACCTTGCCGGGGTACAGTACACCGGATGACCTGCTTCACTGGGTCCGGTATGATACAGCCCTTGCAGCGGATCAGCAGGAGATATCTACCTTTGAAGAACTGTTCCAGTTTATTATGTCCGGATTTGTTGTTGTACTCATTGACGGAACAGACAAAGGAACCGCCCTCGGGTTGCAGGGCTTTAACTTCCGCGGAATTTCGGAGTCCTCTGCGGAGCAGAATATACGCGGATCCAGAGAGGGCTTTGTCGAGCCGATCCGAATCAACCTGACAATGGTCCGCCGCCGGATAAAATCTCCGAAACTGAAATTTGAGCTGATGAACATCGGAACGCAGAGTAAAACCGATATTTGTATGGTTTACATGACGGATACCGTCTCTCCGAAAATACTCGATCATGTCCGTTCTAGCCTCAAGCGTATCCAGCTCAAATATGTATTGGAATCCGGATATCTAGAGCCGTTTCTGGATGAGCATCCGCTTTCCGTATTTTCTGGTATTGGCAATACCGAACGTCCGGATACGCTGTGCGCTAAGATTTTAGAGGGCAGGGTAGGAATACTCGTGGATGGCACTCCATTTGCGCTGATTATCCCCTATTTGTTTGCAGAAAATTTCCAGAGTGTGGATGACTATTCCCACCGGCCGTATTACAGTACCTTTATCCGCATATTAAAGTATATCTCGTTTGCTATTTCCATCCTGCTGCCGGGACTATACGTCGGGATAGCTACCTTTCATCCGGAGCTCTTCCCGGAAGCCTTGCTGTTCAATATTGCCACGGCACAGGAATCCACCCCGTTTCCGTTGATGGCGGAGGCGATTATCATCCATCTCATCTATGAGGCAATGAGGGAGGCCGGCCTCAGACTTCCGAGAGGAATCGGGCACGCGGTGAGCATTGTAGGCGCACTTGTCATCGGAGATGCAGCAGTCACCGCAGGTTTGATCGGATCTCCCATGGTGATGGTAGTTGCCTTGACAGCAGTCAGTTCGTTTGTGGTGCCCTCCCTGTATGAACCGGTCACCGTACTGCGTTTTCTCTATATCATCGTGGGAGGGGTCTCCGGCTTGTATGGGATTTCTCTGCTGACAGCAGTGCTGTGCATCAATCTATGCTCGATACATCCGATGGATATCCCATATACCTCCCCAATCTCGCCGTTTGGAAGGTCAGCCCTCCGGGATGTCTTTGTCCGTGCAGGGTGGAAAACACTTTCCCGGCATAATATCAAGGTACAGAATATGCCCGGTTCTGAAATCAAAGGGGAGAGGTGAGTCGGATGTTTCGTACCAATAAGATTACCGTCACACAGATGGTCTTTGTCCTGATTGTCTGCCGGTTTTACCAGTTTTTAACTTTTACACCCGGACAATTTGCACAGGCGGAAGGAATTTGGGCTCTGATCAGTATCCTTTGCTCCGCAGTGCTGACCTTTGCGCTGATGACGCCGGTGTTCTGTCTCAATAAACGTTATCCAGGCCTAAGTGTGATCGAATGTATTGGCAACGCATCCGGAGGCTTTGCACGCCTGACAGCCCTGTGCTATGGCATTTTTGCAGTTCTAGTGGCACTCTATACGATTTCCTCGTTTAATGTTTTTATCTCCTCCACGATTTTGCCACAGGTCAGCATGCTGTTTTTATCCATCACAATGGTTCTGGCAGTATGGTATGGAGCTTCCCGGGGGATAGAACCGGCAGCCAGGGTAGCTTTTGTCATTTTGATTTTATTTTTTCTCTCCCTTATCTGGATTGCGGGAGGGATTATCCCTTACTTAGATGTGCACACAATGACAGGCAGCCAGAATGGAAATACCTTCTGGACTTTCCTAAAGAGTGTTTTTTCTGGAACAGTAAGGGATATGGAAGCGATGCTGTTTGTCCTGATGATACCCACTGTAAAAGGTGACAAGCGAAAGGGCTTTGCATGGTATCTTGGAATTTATGCAATACTTTCTATTCTCTGTACCCTTTTGATGTGGTTTTCTTTAGGTAAACTTGCCCAGTATCAGCGATTTCCCTTTTACGCCCTGGCATCTATGGCAAAGGCCCCGCTGCTTGACCGAATGGATTCCATCCATATTGCGCTGTGGACTTTCTTTGCCTATCTGCGCGCAGGAATCTATCTCTACTTCGCCGGGGTTTGTTTTTCCCACTTCAAGGTTAGGGATACGACCAAGCGCGTGCTTAGCGTCCTCGGTATTGCGGGGCTGATATTCCTGGTCACAATGGTTTCCAAGCATTCTGTCCTGCTCCATGGTCTTAGAGTCTTTTTATCCAGCGGTATTTGTACCCTTCTGCTGATCATCGTATTTCCCGTGGTCATCATTCTCATAAGGAGGAAACAGGATGAAAGGAATTAAAAGGAAAAAAGTCCTCCTATCCCTGCTTGCCCTAGCCTGCTGCTTCATCTTTGGCGGCTGTACGAAATCCATCGAGCTGAGCGAACGGGCACTGGTTCAGGCGAGTGGAATTGATAAGGAAAACGGCGAATATGTGGTATCCATCCAGTATTTCAGCCCAGAAAACGGTGGCGGACAGGCTATGCTGGATGTCAGCAAGCCGAATAGCTATATCCTCACCAGCCGAGGAAGAACCCTGATGGAAGCGCTTGCCAAAGCCGAGCAACGGCAGGGGAAGGACATTTTTTATATCCACAACCGGCTGCTTATCATCGGAAAGGCCGCAGCAGAAGAGGGGATTTCCTACCTGACCGAGTATTTCAGCGGCAATGACGACATCAAAGCCGATGTCAACGTGTGTATTTCAGAATCTAAAGCATCTGATGTGGTAGGGGCACAGCCGGAACAGGGAATCCTCCCGGCCGATTCTATTTATAAGCTACTGAGCAGCGCAAGAAAATACGGCCAAACTTCGCAATGCGAACTTATCACAGTAACCCGTAATCTGGTGGAGCAAAACGGGGACGCTGTACTTCCTGTCGTGCAAATCCAGCAGGAAGAGGAGGAAGAACTCGTTACGCTCACTGGGCTGGCTTTAATTCAGGGATTCCATTTGCAGGAAATTCTTCCGCAGGAGGAGTGTATAGGCTTTCTCTTTACAGGGGAATCTGTCAAGCGAAGAGCGCTTGTATGCGAACTGGGAGAGGATCGAAAGGTAACGCTTACGACGGTTGGTTCGAATACATCAATGAAGCTTTCCAAAGATAAAAAACAGCTTGTTTTTGATATCAATGTAACCAGTGATGTCGCTGAAGTGGTCAGCGAGTCTCCGAGTTCTCTTTCCGAAGAGGACATGGATATTTTGGATCAGGAGCTAAAACAGCAGATTGAACTGGCTGTACAGGAGTTCTACGAAAACCATATCCGGGAAACCGGAGCGGACTATCTTGGGGTTTTTTCCAATACAGAGTTACCAAAGGAGAAAATTACTGAATATCTATCACAGATGCAGGTGACAGTGACTGTAAAATCTCATATTCGCCGCAATAACCAGCAGCCATAAAATAAGTGGACGATACCCGAAAAAAAGACACCTCCTGTTGTAGAATAGGAACTACAACAGAAGGTGTTGTCATGTCAAAAAGATATACAAAGGTGGCCATTAAGCGAAAAGGTATTCCGCCGAAAGGAGCGAGAGAAATAAATCGGGAAATGCCGATAGCTATGGGTTAAGTCCGGCACAAATCAAAGGGTTCGTCAAACGACAAAATCGAAAGCAACGCCTGCTTGCCAGCGGCTGCATTCCCCGGCTAAAAGGGCATCCTCCCAAAGATACGGCGAACGAAGAAACACGACGCAACAAGGAATTGGTGGAGCTGCGAATACAGGTGGAGTACCTATGAAATTTTCTGTCCGATGTTTCGCCGTCGAATCATATGTCCATTACCAGCAGGCTATACACAAATATCAATTTTGTGGGAGGGCTATTTATTATTGAATCACAAGGGTTCCAAAACAGTCCGGACGGTGGAAATCCGGGAATGGGGAATTGATCGGAAACAGGGTACCAAAGTGTTCTACCGGAGTTTCCTCCCCGCATTTGTGGAAATTTCCCCTTAGAATTTGACCAGGGACGAAGTCATCCCTTCCATAAGCAGTCTTTAAAAAGGAAAGGGGAATCAGTAGGATAATTTCCCAACTGTTTTCGGATAGATGAACGATTGGTCTTGGAACCTGGATTCCCTCACGTTCAAAATACAAGCGCGGGTGTTCCGGAGAATTTCTCTGCGGGCCGATGCTGCACTTCATTGCGCCAAGTGCGTTAATTTCAAAGTTGATATAGCCTTTGGGCAGCTCCGGAAAGAAATCCACAAAAGCCTCCATACAGCTGTCTTTATGAACCGGGTCAGAGTCCAGGCGATACCTAGCGGTAGGGTTTGACTCTTCACACTGCATTTGAAGTAAAAAGCCCGTCCCCTCGACCAGAATCAAGCTGCCGGCAGTCTTGGGACAATACTCCTTGCCCCAGGGATAACTTTCGATGGAAAAAGGTTTTCCTTCTCCCTCAGGGGTTTGACAGCGCATAATAGGATATTTCATGGATGACTCCTCCTGTTTTTCTCACGGGTTTCATTCCTTACGCTGTATGGTTTGGGTAAATGATTTTTGCTGTCACTATGCAGAACAATCAAAACCAAGCGAGGCTAAAAGGAAAGATAGTGAGAGTTTCCTGTTCTGTAGTGATTATACCGCACTGGAAAAAGAATGAAAAGCGCAATTTCAACACAATGGAAGACATTGCTTGCATCAAGTAGGAAAAATCGATATAATGTAGTTGAAAATTTGGATTACATTTTAGGAAGAGTTCTGGAAAATTTACCGAAACTTGCTTTCAGAACATAAAAGGACGGGATATAATTGCGATATGGTATGATAGATTTAGGCTCTAACACCATTCGGTTTGTTGCCTATGATATTTCAAAAAAGCAGTATGTTCAGCTGGTCAATGAAAAGGAATTTATCGGAATTATCAGCTTTATTGAAAAGGGCGTACTAATTCAGGAGGGAATTGACCGGCTGATCGATGTACTGGGCCGTATGGCAAAACTGTCAGAGCTGCTGCGATGCAAAGAACTACATTGCTTTGCGACCGCCTCCCTGCGCAACATCGACAATTCCGGCGAGGTACTTGCCGTCATCGCAGAGAAAACTGGAATCACCGTGGAATTAATGAGCGGGGAACAGGAAGCAGAATGCGATTTTTTGGGTCTTACCTATCCGAAAAAGCTGGAAAAGGGGATTGGCTGCGATGTCGGAGGAGGAAGCGCCCAGATTTTCACTTTTCAGGACAAGCAGTTACAGTTTAGCACCAGCCTGTCGAGTGGGTGCCTGAGAATGTATGACCG
>UQSL01000052.1 GCA_900543705.1 uncultured Oscillospiraceae bacterium | reverse complement strand
GGAAAGGCGTGTTGTAGCACAAAATCCGCTCCGGTTCAATGCGCCGGAGCATTTCATCGTAGCCTTTGAGAAAGAAATCCTTCTGGTCGGCGCGCCCGTCATGTGCGGATACCATGTAGGTGGAGACGGCGACGGTGCCGCCCTTTTCGATTCCCTCAAAGCAGAAATCAAAGGTGTTCTCGTCTCCCCAGCTCACCGTCGGGATAACCCGCATCCCATGCGCGGCAAAATTCGCCCCGCACCAGCGGTTGCGGAAGGTGTTGTAGAGCTGCATGACCGGGTTCATTTCCAGGTACATGCTGAAATCCGGCGAAAACACGGCGCGGTAGCGCTTGAGCTTTTCCAGGTCGTGATCCGGCTTGTTCCATACCCGCTCGAATTTGTAATCGTAGAGGAAAAAGTGTACCATCCTCCCGAGATGGACGGTGTCGTCCCACTTCGTCCGGTCAAATCCTATCACGCGCAGGTCTTCAAATTCCCCCGGCTCAAACTCCGCCTTTGGGATAAGCGGGATGCGCCATATCCCACTGCCCTCGAACTGCCGCCTCAGCATCCGTTCGCTGGTACGGTACTCATAATTTTCCTGTGTCATTTTTTCCTCCTGCTTTTGTAAGATAGGGTGTTCTTCTTTGGAATAGAAAAAGCCCTTCACTTACTCCTGCAAACGGAGGAAAAGTTGCCTGGATATGAGCAACTTTTAAAGAAAATAATTCTCCGGGTTACTTTTATGCCACTTTAAGTATACCACATTTTAAAAGGAATATCCATTCTTTTCCTTTCGAAAAAAGAAGAGGGGGAGAAGATGCCGCAGGTACAAGAAGCGATGGACATTTTGCCACAGGTATTGTAAAATAGTCCTAGCCTAATTAGGAAAGAGCCTCCTGCTTCGCCTTTGTATGGCAGGGGCTTTGTGATGAGCTTTGAGGACGGTTTGAAATGGAAAGGGGAATGCGAGGGCGTGAAAGAGATTCGTGTCACGGATTTTGAAACGGACTGGGGTCCGTTTACCTCCTTTTTTGAGGATGGGAGGCTTATCTGCCTTTCCCGGCATAAAAATCCTCTGTTGGATGCACAGCCCCTGCTCGACCGCTTTGTGAAGCGTTATACCATCGTGGGGGATGATTCCTATCCGCCGGCGCTACAGGTCAAACGCCAGCTAGACGAATATTTTGCAGGGCAGCGTCGGGAGTTTACGATTCCCTATACCCTGTATGCCTCTCCGTTTTGCAAACGCGCGCTTGAGGAGGTTGCCAAGATTCCCTATGGCATGGTGGCTTCCTACCGGGATATTGCTCTCGCACTCGGGACAAGGGCGTACCGCGCGGTAGGGGTCGCGGTCAAGCACAATTACCTGGCAATTATCATCCCCTGCCATCGGGTCATTTCTGCGGACGGCAGTATCGGAGGATATTCTTTTTACGAAGGCAGGAAAACGAAACAGCGCCTTCTGATGCTGGAAGGCCGCCTGTTTGCAATCGACGAATAAAAGGGAGGATTACTATGGGTTACACACAGGGTCTTTATCCAATCCTGAGCAAAACGGCAAGCGCAAAAGAAATTTATGACATCACCGTGCTCTGTCCGGAAATTGCGCGCGAGGCACAGTGGGGGCAGTTTGTCCACATCAAGGCGGAGGGCTTTTTTCTGCGCCGTCCGATTTCCATCTGCGAGGCCGACCCGGAGCGGGGAACGATCCGTCTGGGCTATGAAGTGCGCGGGGAGGGCACCAAGGAGCTTTCCAAGCTGCATGAGGGCGATCTCATCGATATCATGGGGCCGCTTGGAAAGGGCTTTGCCCCGCTTGATAAAAACAGCAGGGCGATTGTCATCGGCGGAGGGATCGGAACGCCTCCGCTGATGGAAGGGGCAAAATACTATGGCCAAAACGCCACGGCGATTATCGGCTTTCGCAGTGCGAATGCCGTGATTCTGGAAGAGGATTATCGGCGTACCGGTGCAAAAACACTGCTCGCCACAGACGATGGCACCCGGGGAACCCATGGCTTTGTCACGGATATTCTGAAAGAGGAACTGAAAGCGGACAAGCCGGATATCATCTATGCCTGCGGCCCGAAGCCGATGTTAAAAGCTGTCGCGCAGATGGCGGCGGGATATGGGATCCGCTGCCAGGTTTCCTTGGAGGAACGGATGGGCTGCGGCATTGGAGCATGCCTTGTCTGCGCGTGCAAAACAAAACGCCCGGACGGAAGCGAGACCTATTCCCATGTGTGTAAAGACGGCCCGGTGTTCGAGGCGGAGGAGGTTGTATTTTAATGGCAGATATATCGGTCAAACTCTGCGGAGTGAATTTTAAAAACCCCATCATCGCCGCGTCGGGGACATTCGGCTTTGGCAGGGAATATGAGCAGATGTACCCGCTTTCCACCCTTGGAGGAATCTCCACAAAGGGAACGACTCTGGAAGAGCGCGCAGGCAACCCGCCTCCCCGCATTGCGGAGACTCCGTCGGGGATGCTCAACAGCGTCGGACTGCAAAATCCGGGAGTGGAAGCTTTTATCGAGCATGAAATCCCGCACCTGAGAAAATCAGATGTGGTGATCATTTCCAATATCGCGGGCAGTACTTTGGAGGATTACTGTAAAATCGTCGAGCGCCTGAGCGGCGAGGACGTTGACATGATTGAGGTCAATATCTCCTGTCCGAATGTCAAGGCGGGCGGCGCTGCGTTCGGTACCTCCTGTGAGAGTGCGGCAGCTGTCACCAAAGCGGTGCGCAAATACACAAAAAAACCGCTTGTCATCAAACTCTCCCCGAACGTAACGGATATCGCCACCATTGCAAAGGCCGTGGAAGCGGAGGGCGCGGACGCAGTCTCCCTGATCAACACCCTGCTTGGTATGCGCATCGACATTCATACCGGCCGCCCGATTCTGCACAACAATGTGGGCGGACTGTCCGGTCCGGCTGTTTTCCCGGTTGCCGTGCGGATGGTATGGCAGGTGAAAAATGCGGTGAGCATCCCGGTGATTGGCATGGGCGGCATTGCAAAGTGGCAGGACGTCATTGAGATGATGATGGCGGGTGCGGACGCAGTTCAGGTCGGCGCGGCGCTCTTCTCCGATCCGTTTTTGCCTGGCAAACTGGTGGAAGGAATCAGCGGCTATCTTGATTCCCGTGCCATCGGCAGCATTTCGGGGATTGTCGGAACCGTCAAACCCTGGTAGGAAAAGATTTGTCCAACTCTTCTGATGCGGTGTATTACAAACGGATTCAAGCGGCGCCGGGTGTATCCGGACCGCTTTTTCTGTCATGGAAGACCTTACAAATTTCCCCCACCTGTTTTTTAAATCGCCAGGGTTCTTTCCTGTCCGGACTGCTAGCGCTTCCTTCCAGTTTTTTCAAGCAACCCTCATCGCTTCCACCACCGGATGGCCTGTTCCTCTTGGGACTTCCGGGAAGCGGATGCTGTTGTTTTTGGTTTGTGGAGTGCTTGGAATTGAATCAGGGGAAATCCAACCATTATAAACGCCCGGCACGGCGCGCAGGCGTTTTATAGACTGAGAAAAAGCTTTCCTGTTTTAAAAGCGGGAAATCTTTTTTCTTATGAATAGTATACAGCCCGAATGTACGGAAAAAAGCGGGAATAAAATAGAATCAGGCCGTATCAATTTAGGTTGAAAAGGATTTATCTTAGGAAAAACATTTATGAAACTTTAGTCGCCAGATTGAATTCAGATAGGGGATATGATACAATGCCCTTGTCCTATACGGTGGGACAAATGTTGCGGTAACTAAAGCAGAGCGAGAATTTGCGAGGGGAACATTATGGTAAAGATAGCAAAGTTCGGCGGTTCGTCTGTGGCAAGCGCGGAACAGTACCGGAAGATAAAGAAAATTATTGAGGCGGATGATTCCAGGCGGTTTGTTGTTGTCAGTGCGGCGGGGAAACGCTGCGGGGATGACAATAAAGTAACGGATTTGCTATACCTGTGTTATGCCCACATTAAATATTCCGTTTCCTGTGAAAGTATTTTTTCTCTTGTGGAGGAACGGTATCGGGAGATTAAACAGGAGCTGGGGCTGAGTTATGATTTGAACCGGGACTTTGCGGAAATTCGATCCCGGCTGAATAAATCGGTAAGTATTGATTATCTGGTATCCCGTGGAGAGTATTTAACCGCGCGGTTGATGGCAGAGTATTTGGGTTATGATTTTGTCGATGCACAAGATATCATTCATTTTTGCTATGACGGGCAGATAGATATGGAAAAAACCCGGGAAGCTTTTGCTGAACAGTGGAAAGAGCATGACCGTATGGTAATCCCCGGATTTTATGGCGCGATGCCCGACAAAACGGTTCGGGTGTTTTCGCGCGGCGGTTCGGATATTACGGGATCGGTTATTGCGAATTTGATTGATGCACGGGTGTATGAAAATTGGACGGATGTTTCCGGAATCCTAATGGCAGATCCGCGGATTGTAGAACATCCGCGCCGGATTCGCCGCATCACTTATCAGGAGCTGCGGGAGCTGTCCTATATGGGAGCCAACGTCCTGCATGAGGAGGCCATTTTCCCGGTCAAGGACAAAAACATCCCCATCAATATCCGCAATACCAATGAGCCGGATAATCCCGGAACAGTGATCATCCCGTCATGGGGAAAGGATGATCATCATCTGATTACCGGAATTGCCGGGAAAAAGGGATTTACCATGGTAGCCGTACATAAAAACCATATGGCGGAGGAAATTGGCACCGTCCGGAAGGTTTTGCAGGCGTTTGAGGACTATGGAATCAGTATTGAGCACATACCAAGCGGGATTGACAGTGTTTCCGTCGTGGTTCCCAGTGAAGATGTACAGGTGCATCTGTATGATATCATTGCCAATATCAAGAGCAGCTGCGCACCGGATCTGGTCAAAGTCTATGACCATATCGCCCTGATTTCTACCGTTGGCCGCAATATGGCCTGTACGCCGGGAATTGCAGGCCGTCTGTTTGGCGCTTTGGGCGCGCAGAACATCAATGTTCGGATGATTGCGCAGGGAAGCAATGAAATCAATATTGTTGTCGGCGTGGATGACGAGGAATTTGAGAATGCGCTGCGGGCCATTTATGATTGTTTTCAGGATAAATAAGAAAAAGAGGACGTCCGGTCGCGGGACATCCTCTTTTTTGTGGAATCAAGGCTCGGGTGGTTTGAACATAGATGAAAATTGGGATTCTATTTTCATTTGCCCCTTAGCTGTGATATACTGTTTTTGTATCAGTGTATTGCGAAAAATCGGTCTGGAAAGAAGAATAAGGGGAAAGTGATGACAAGACAACTTCAGAAAAATGAGATTGTGGAGCTGAATATCACCGGCATGTCCCACGAAGGAAACGGAGTGGGACGGTATGAGGATTTTGTCCTCTTTGTACCGATGACTGCGCCCGGGGATAAAATACTCTGCCGCGTTGTGAAAGTGAATAAAAGCTTTGGATACGGCAGGGTCGAAAAGCTGCTCGAAGCATCGTCTTTGCGTGCAGAGGATGATTGCCCTGTTTTCAAAAAGTGCGGCGGGTGCAGCTGGCGGCATATCCATTATGAAGAAGAGCTGCGTTATAAACAGCAGCTCGTGGAGCAAAATCTGAAAAAAATTGCCTCGGTAACCATCCCTTTAGAACCAATTGTATCCTGTGGGGAGGAACGTTACCGCAACAAGGCGCAGTATCCCATTGGACTCGATGAAAACGGGAAGATGATCGTGGGCTTTTATGCCAAGCGCAGCCATCGGATTATCGATTGTTCCGATTGCAGGCTCCAGCCGGAATTTTTCTCCGCACTGTGCGATGTGGTCCGCAACTGGGCCGAAAAGTATAAGGTCAGTGCGTATGATGAAAAAACCGGAACCGGCCTGCTGCGCCATCTTTATCTGCGTACTGCACAAAAAACCGGACAAACAATGGTGTGCATCGTCGCCACAGCGAGCCGTCTTCCCCATGTACAGGAGCTGTGCTCGAACCTGATCGCGGCAGAACCATCAATCTGTTCTATCGTAATCAATGTCAATCAAAAAAACACGAATGTGATTCTGGGCCAGAGCTATCTTACCCTGTTCGGTACAGATTATATTGAAGATGAAATCTGTGGGATTCGCATCCGGATTTCTCCCCATGCATTTTATCAGGTCAACCGGGACGCGGCCGAGCGGATGTATCAGCTTGCGGCCGAATACGCAAAACCGGACAAAACGGATACTCTGCTTGACCTGTACTGTGGAACCGGCACGATCGGCCTTACAATGGCAAAAATGGTTCACAGGCTAATTGGTGTGGAAGTAGTAGGACAGGCGGTGGAGGACGCGAAAAACAATGCGAAACGCAATCAGATTGATAACGCCATTTTTTTGTGTGCGGATGCAGGAAAAGCGGCTCAGACACTCGCAATGCAGAGGGAACGCCCGGACGTCGTCATTGTCGACCCGCCGCGCAAGGGCTGTGATGTAAACACTCTGGATGCCATTGTGAAGATGGGGCCGAAGCGGCTGGTCTATATCTCCTGTAACTCCTCGACGTTGGCACGGGACATCGCAAGATTGTCCAAAAATGGATATCGGTTTGTCAAAGGCCGTCCGGTTGATTTGTTTCCGCGTACCACACATGTAGAGACTTGTGTGTTGCTACAAAGACGAACTATGTAGAAATCCTTAATTTTAGGCACTTTTTCAAGCATATCGTCTTTACGAGCGAGGGCGATAAAATCAGAAATAAAGAGATAAAAAACTATATCAATGTTTCGGTAGTAGTTGATATAGAGTGTGGGAACACAAACAATTAAATACTAAACTTTAGGGGTACTTGTTAAAAAAGTATCCCTTTTTAATGTAGGCGTTCAGAAATGAGCGTCTATTTTTATACCCAAAATGAAAGGAGCATTAGATTTATGAAAAAGATATTAAAACGATTGTGTACGGGCTTCTTAGCTCTTGCGACTGTCGTTACTGCTTTACCGAGTACACCCGTTCATGCAGAGAGTAAGCAATACTGGACGGAAAGTGCAGAGCGTGTCGGTATCATTGAAAAAGTAATGAATGACGGTTCTATCGGTTCTACATTCAATGAGGGCTATATGAAAGTTGAGGGCGAAACTGCCTATTGTATCGACATCAATACAGCTTTTAAGAATGGCTACAAGACCAGAGCTGACGCAAGCACCCGTATGAGTGCCGACCAGATTTCAGATGTGGCGTTATCCTTAGAGTATGTCAAACAGTATGGCGAAGCTCACAAAGAATTGAATTACAAACAAGTTTATCTGTTGGAACAATGCGTTGTCTGGCAGAGATTGAGCGTACATCTTGGCTGGCAATGCGATAACGTGCGAGCTTCTTATGATGAAATTCCAAAGGCTACGCAGGACGAAGTTTTCTCTGGTGCAAAAGCCTTTGTCAAAGAAAATAAAGGACGCTATGAATGTGGCGGTTATATCTACTCTGGCGAGGGGCAGGAATTAGGACAATTCTGGGCGAAGCTCAATGTCGGAAATGCGAAACTGCAAAAGATTTCCAGTAATACCAGCATTACAGACGGTAACGGGAATTACTCTATTGCAGGTGCGACATACGGTGTCTTTTCTGATAAGGACTGCACGAAACAACTTGCCACCCTTACGACTGACGACAATGGAAATACAGAGGTTGCAGAGGTCAAAGCTACTACCGTGTATATCAAAGAATTGTCTGCACCTTTAGGGTTTAAGATTGATACAACAGTATATTCCTTAAAAGTTGAAGCTGGAAAAACAGCAACTTTGAAAGTATCAGATACACCAAAAGTTACAGACACTTTGATTGAACTTTTCAAAATTGATATGGAAACACAGAAAGCCAACCCACAAGGGAGCGCTTCTTTAGAGGGAGCAGAGTTTACATGGAAATATTATGCAGGCTTCTATAACAAAGACAATCTCCCTGCCGAAGCTACAAGAACATGGGTTACAAAGACAATCGCTGAAACAGACGGCAATGGGACAACCCACTACATCACAAAATTAGCGGACGCTTACAAGGTATCTGGCGACAGCTTCTATATGCAGGACGGTAAAGCCGTTCTTCCTTTAGGAACACTAACCGTTGAGGAAACAAAAGCTCCAAATGGTTACTTGTTAGAGGGTGCGTATATGCAGGCTGGCGATAAGTCCGAACAGATTAAGGGCTTATATGTAACACAGATTACCGAGGACGGCGACCTTGCCGTATTAACTGGAAGTAACCAGTTTTCTGTATCAGACAAGGTTATCCGTGGCGGTGTGAAAATTCAGAAACGAGATTTAGAAACGGGCGATACAAAGCCACAAGGAAGTGCCACTTTAAAAGATACTGCTTTTGACATCATTTCCTTAAATGATAATGTGGTATTGGTTGAGGGCAAGTCATACAAGAAAAATGAAGTGGTAAAGACAATTCGTACCGATATTGAGGGTGTAGCTTCTACTTCTTCTGACCTCTTACCTTATGGAAAATTCCGTATCGTTGAGAGTGAAGCTCCCGACGGTTACTTAACTGACGGTGCAAAGCCGATTGATTTTGCAATCACAGAAAATGGTAAAATTGTGGACTTAACCGACGAAGCCCATTCTATCTACAATCAGATTAAGCGTGGAGATATTGAGGGTGTAAAAATCGGTGCAGGCACACACAAGCGTCTTGCTGATGTTCCCTTTAGGATCACAAGCAAGACAACGGGCGAAAGTCATGTTGTGGTAACTGATGATAACGGGCAGTTCTCCACTTCTTCTGACTGGGCTTCTCATAAGCATAATACCAACGCAGGAAAGACCAGTAAGGACGGTGTGTGGTTTGGAACTTCTGAACCAGACGACAGCAAGGGTGCGTTACCTCATGATACCTACATCATTGAAGAATTACGCTCTGATAGTAACAAAGGCTTTAAACTTATCCCACCTTTTGAAATCGTGGTATCAAGAAATAATCTTGTGATTGATTTAGGAACTTTGACTGATGAATACGAAAAAGAAATCTCTATCCATACCACAGCGACCAGCAAAGACGGAGAAAAGGCTATCCTTGCAGGAAAAGAGGTTACGATTGTTGATACTGTCAAATTGGACGGACTTACAAAAGGCACAAAATATCAGCTCAAAGGCTGGCAGATGTTAAAGGAAGAAAACGCCGAGCTTATCATTGACGGGAAACGTGTTGAAAACGATTATACCTTTGTCGCTGATGATGAAGAAATGAAAGTGGAAATTGCCTATACATTCAATGCGTCCGAGCTTGGCGGTAAAAATCTGGTAACATTCGAGGAATTATACGATTTGAGCAATCCAGACGAACCCGTAAAAGTTGCGGAACACAAAGACATTGAGGACGACGGACAGACGGTACTTATCACAGAGCGTATCATCAAAATTCATACGACTGCTACCGATAAGGACGGCAACAAAGAGCTTGAAGCAGGAAAAAAGGTAACAATCATTGATACTGTAACCTTAGAGGGCTTGGAAGTCGGTACACAGTACAAACTTGTAGGCTGGCAGATGTTGAAAGAAGAAAATGCAGAACTTCTTATCAATGGAAAACGTGTGGAAAGCGATTATACGTTTACCGCTGACAGTGAAACTATGAAAGTGGAAGTTGTCTTTACCTTTGACGCTACTTCCCTTGACGGCAAACAGCTTGTAACTTTTGAGGAATTATACGATTTAAGCAATCCAGACGAACCGAAGAAAGTTACCGAACATAAGGACATCACGGACGAGGGACAGACGATTATCTTTAAGGAAAAACCAGAAGTCCCAGAGAAACCCGAAACACCACAGACACCAGAGAAGCCAAACAAGCCTAGCGACAGTCCCAAAACGGGCGACAACACAAACCTTATGGCATTTCTTGTAATGTTGCTTACTTCTGGTGGTGGACTTGCTGGAACATGGTTCTGGAAACGCCGTAAAATGAAACATTCATAAGGCGGTAACGATATGATGAAAGAAAAATCACGTTCTCCGCCAAAGCACTAAATGGCAGACGTTTACTTATTCTGGCTTGTCTGCCAACAACCTGCAAGCACACGGATAGTCAAGGGTGCGAAGCATTTATTTACCCTTTACTATCTGGGGGATTGCTGGTACTTTCCTAACCGCCAGAATAAGAAATTGATTGTAATTAACTTATCAAATATAGAAAGAAACGAGGTAAAACAATATGGAAATGAAATATGTCGTGCCAGATATGGCACAGTCTTTTGGAACTCTTGAATTTGCAGGCGAAAGCGAGCCAGTCTTTGAAAAAGATAAAAATAACCGAAGGGTCTTAACTAGAAGAAGCTATAATCTTTATTCTGACGTACAGAAAGGCGAAAATGTTGTGGTGGAAATTCCCGTGCAGGCTGGCGAAAAGCATTTTAAGTATGAACAGAAAGTAAAACTTGTCAATCCGAAGTTATACGGCAGAGGTTACGCAATCGGGGATATGGGACATACCGATTATGTGTTGCTTGCTGATGATATTGTAGCAGTTGAAGAAAAGTAAAGGAGTGAAGAATTTATGAGATTATCAAACGGGTTTGTCATTGACAAAGAGAAAACATTTGGAGAATTAAAATTTACAGCGGTGCGTGATGTGTTCTTACAGAATAAGGACGGGACACCGAGTACCCAGCTTAAAAAGCGTATCTATGATTTGAAGTGCAGTCTGCATGGTGGAATTATCCCCGTGTCTGTACCGCCAGAAGTACCGTTAAGGGAATTTCCGTACAATGCAGTTGTGGAACTTGTCAGTCCCGTAGCCGATACGGTTTCAAGAAAGACCTATACGGGTGCAGATGTGGACTGGTATGTAAAGGCAGAGGATATTGTATTGAAGAATAAAGGAAATCAGAACGCAGGCAGTCCACAGAACCATACACCGCAAGGACAGCCGAAGAAATAGGATTGCTGAATAGATTTTCATAAAGAAAGCGATAATTTTATACCTATACATACAAAATAGTTATTTTTAAAGCTAATTATTTTTATACTTTCATATATTTATTCTCTGTATTCATTCAAAAGATATATAAATATATGTTTATCGTATATTTATGGTTGACAAACATATATCTGAGATATATAATCATGGCATAATCAGAAAGGAGATATGTATTATGAACGAGAATACATTAAAAAAGTCAACACATTTTATATCCGTTATCTTCAATGTTGCCAGTATAATTGCAATTATTGTGGATATTGGAGCTGTACTGCTTTTAGGTGGTACATTATTAAGCCAGATTATGCGTCCTGGATATTTAGCAAAACAAATGATAAATGCAGAAATGGAATTAGTGTTTAGCGAATGGGTTGTTTTATTAGTTTGCTTTATCATAAAATGCAGTTGTATATTTCTGGCTATTAGGTATTCAAAAAAATTATTTTACTGTATATCAAAGCAGGAGTCTCCATTTACTGCTAATACCACAAAATGTATCAATATAATTGCTGTTTTTACATTTGTTTCAATGGTTTGTCCTTTGTATCCATACTACCATATTAGCTTTTTATCAATTATTGAGGGAATATTTGTAGTTTTAATTTTTAGAAGTATTACGTTGATATTCAAATATGGTTGCAGTTTACAAAAAGAAATTGACGAAACATTGTAGGAGTAGAAGTTATGGCTATTATATTAAGATTGGATAGGGTAATGGCAGATAGAAAAATTAGCTTGAAAGATTTAGCGGAGCAGGTTGGAATTGCAAATATCAATTTATCCAAAATAAAAACAGGAAAAGTGAGTGCAATACGTTTTTCCACGTTGAATGCAATTTGTGAAGCATTAGATTGCCAACCCGGAGATATTTTGGAATATGTAAAAAATGATAATGATTTGAAATGATATTTTCTATATTTCAAATGGATTGAAAAGGACTTAGACTGATAATTCATCATAAGTCCTTTTTTCATACCCAGAAAGGAGTGATTGATTTATGCGTATGATTTGGAATAAAGGACACCGTATCAGAGCCAGCGACAAGCACCTTGTCTATCACTTTTCCATAGGGACGCTTCTGTTTGTATTCGTGGCGGTTCTATTGCTATTGAATATAAAACAGCTCATGCGTACCGATTGGGAGCATTTCAGCTTGTTAGAGAACGGCTTGACGCTTTCCCCTTACAATTTCATAACCATACTGATAGCGACTGGTGTTTGTGCATTGGTCGCTTTTCTATATTACCGCTTTTGTTACGACAGTTTCAAGAAGCTCCTGCACCGTCAAAAACTGGCACGAATGATACTGGAAAATAAGTGGTATGAAGCCGACACCGTACAAGACAGCGATTTTTTTACTGACCTGCAAAGCAGATCCAGAGAAAAAATCGTCTGGTTTCCAAAGATTTATTATCAAATGGAAAAAGGACTACTCCATATCCGCTGTGAAATCACGTTAGGAAAATATCAAGACCAGCTTTTACGGTTAGAGGACAAATTGGAAAGTGGCTTGTATTGCGAGCTAACCGACAAAACCTTACATGACGGTTATATCGAATACACCCTACTTTATGACATGATAGCAAACCGCATTACCATTGATGAAGTACGGGCAGAAAACGGCTGTCTTAGGCTGATGAAAAATCTTGTGTGGGAATATGACACACTCCCTCACGCTTTGATTGCTGGTGGTACGGGTGGCGGTAAAACTTATTTTCTGCTAACGCTCATTGAAGCCCTACTGCATACTGACGCTATCCTTTACGTTTTAGACCCGAAGAACGCTGACCTTGCAGACTTGGCAACGGTCATGCCGAACGTTTTTCACACCAAAGAAGAAATGATAGATTGCGTCAATTCCTTTTATGAGGGCATGGTACAGCGAAGTGAGGAAATGAAGCGACACCCGAATTATAAGACGGGCGAAAACTACGCCTATCTTGGTTTACCGCCCTGCTTTCTTATCTTTGATGAATATGTGGCATTTTTTGAAATGCTGGGGACAAAAGAAAGCGTGAGCCTACTTAGCCAGTTAAAGAAAATCGTTATGTTAGGGCGACAAGCAGGTTATTTCCTTATTGTCGCCTGCCAACG
>UQSL01000051.1 GCA_900543705.1 uncultured Oscillospiraceae bacterium | reverse complement strand
TTCTATGAACCAAGATATTTTAAATTCCTACTTGACTTTTGTTAGCAGGTCTTTCACATTTAAGAACCGGTTCTTGTTTGTATCATATACCCTGACACTGTGGTAAGGTCAAGAGAAATTTACAAAAACCCATCCGCCCATATTTGGCGAATGGGTTTTTGTTTATGATGTTCCGGCAAAGCCAGCCACTGGAATAACCTTAGAAAAACCGGAGCTGCCCGGATTCATAGCCCAGATGGTTTGCCCGGACGATATCCTGCATCTTATACAAGATTCCCGCCTCATCGCAGTCATGTGCGAAAAGGTTCCACAATTCCCTTGCCCGGGGGCTGCGGCATTCGTAGCGGATCCCATAGGTTTTCTCATAGCGCTCCCTCAGGTTTTGCGCAGGAAAACATTCGTCGAGCTTATGATAATACCATTCCCGCTGGTTTTGCCGCAGAGTCATCCCGAAGGCAGGGTAAATAAAGCGCACGTTCGCCCGCTTTGCGAGCCTGACGATTTCCCGGACGTTGTGCTCGCTGTCCTCCAAAAAGGGGAGGACGGGCATCAACAGGATGCCGGTGAACAGTCCCTGCTCTGATAGTTGCCCGAGCACTTCAAAACGGCGGGAGGACTTTGCGACGTGCGGCTCAATCATTTTACAGAGGCTGTCGTCGCTGGTGGTAATCGTCACTTTACACATGACCGGGGAGTGGGTAGCAATCTCGGTGAGGATATCGATATCCCGCAAAATCAAATCGCTTTTGGTCGCAATCCCCACGCCAAATCCAAAGGCGTTAAGCAGTTCCAGCGAGTGGCGTGTCAGGCAGAGCTCCTTCTCAAAGGGATTATAGGGGTCGCTCATCGCGCCGGTTCCCACCACGCCGGTTTTGACCTTTCGGCGCAATTCGTCCCGGACGATTTGCAGGGCGTTTTCTTTGGCGCGCACCTGGTCAAAATCCGCAACACCGTAACATTCACTGCGGCTGTCGCAGTAGATACACCCATGGCAGCAGCCCTTGTACAGGTTCATGTTGTAGTCGTACCCAAACCATGCCGTGCTTTTGGTACGGGTAATAATTGTCTTGGCAGGGATATACTCCATTAGGCTCCTCCGTTATACGGCCGGTACCACCGGAAGGCACACGACAGTTCGCAGATTCTTAGGAACGGCGTGGTTGGTGCTGGTATAAATCGCGGTAGTCCTTTTTGAAGTCGAGCTTATCCGTCATCTTCTCTATCCTTCCTTCCAGCGTTTGAGAGTGGAAATTGGTCATGCTGTTCGATATCAAATTTATTATCACACGTTGGCAAGGGATTTAGTTGTCCCAAATAAGGGAACGCCGGGTCAGTCTCGCCCAGGCATAACTGGTGGAAAAATAGACGATACAGCCGATCATAACGGTGATAATGCACCGCAGGATTCCGCCATCCCCGTAAACGAGCATGCATACAAGATACATGAATACAGAGCAGACAAGGGAGCGGAACATAAATGCCCAGTCCACGGAAATTTGCAGGCGTGCCGCCCAGTTTCCGATAAAGAGCGTCAGGAAAAACTGGATGATATAAGAAATCAGCATGGCCGCACCGGCTCCGTACAGTCCCCAAATTGGAATCAACAGATAGTTGAGCCCCACATTGAGCAAAGAGGAGATGAACAAAATTACATTGTACAGCATGGTGCGTCGGGACAGGTCGATAAGGAACGAGTAAATGGTGTAGAGCATTAAAAACATGTTGGCAAAGCAGAGCAATCCCAGCAAAAGCCGGTCGGTCGGATAGTTGCCGCCGGACAGAATCTGCACAATCGTGGGGGCCACCGCCATAATGCCGAAGGTGAGCGGAAGAGCAAAAAACATCCCGATGTTCGTCGCCTTGCGCAGATACGATACGACTTTGGGCTTATTCCCCTCATTCCAGAATTTAGAGATATAGGGGAAAATGGTATAGACAATGACCGCGTTTATGAAAAACGCCCGGGAAATGAGCGCCGCGTCAAAACTGAAAATCCCGGAGGGCTCTAACCCCATCAAATGGTTTAAGATAAAACGGCCGATAAAACTGTTTATCCAACCCATCACTGCAAAGGGCATCAGGGGCAGGGCATACCGGTAGTATTCCTTGAGCGGAAGGAATTCCAGACGGAGCGGGACATGGCGGTAATCCAAAATCAGGCAGACAAAAGAGGACAAAAAGACAATCCCCTCAATGACGGCATACACAAGCAGGGATGCCTGTAGCGTAAACCATCCCGGAACCAGGGAGAGCGCCGCAAAACCAAGCGTTGTCAGCGTTACGCGCAGAATGATGAATACATTGGATTTTTTTTGCCGGTTAATGGCCTGATACAATGACTGCGTTAAAGTAGACAGCGAGAGCAAAACAAAATACAGCGCCATAAGCACCGTAATGCCGCTGTACTCTGGGGTGGAGAACATTAGCTGGGAAAAAGTATCCCCAAACAGCCAGAGCGCCAGGATGACAACTGCACACAAGGGCAGGCATACGAGAAAAACGGAAAAAAAGCGGGATTTTACGATGCTCTCATCCTGCTCACCTGCGAGAAACACACAAAAGGAGTTGTTCATCTTGATGAGCACAATCGGCGCAATCAGGGAACTGATTGCAATCGTCTGGTTGACAACGGCATAGTCGCTTTTGGAAAGCAGCCGGGACAAAATGGCAAAGGTCAGGATACCGAACAGCGCATTGCAGATTTCCGTAATCGCTTTAAAACCAAGGTCACCGGCAAAGCGCCCGGCTTCTCCGCTCGCCTTCGTCTTGATTTTTGTAAAGATTCCGGATAGGTTCATAGGAGTACTCCTTTCTCTTCCATGCCCGCGCAGGGCAGCCGAATGGAAAAAGCAGCCGGAAGTCCCGGCAAAGCCCGTGCGGCTTTGCGCTCAAAGACTTTCCGGCTGAAATTAGTTTCTTCTTATCTGCCCTGCCGGAAGAGATCCGGGTCAAGCCCCTCCAACTGTGGATGGTGTTTGTCCTTTTCGGAGAGAAGGATCTCCATATCCCCGGCAATCGGCCAGTCGACGGCAACTGTGGGGTCGTCCCAGGCAAGGCCGCCCTCATCCTCCGGATGATAGAAATCGTCGCATTTGTAGACGAATTCCGCCTCGTCCGAAAGAACTAGAAAACCATGGGCAAAACCCTTGGGGATAAAAAACTGCTTTTTATTCTCCGCGGAGAGGGTCACCCCTACCCATTTGCCATAGGTTTCACTGCCGGGACGCAAATCGACGGCAACGTCAAAGACTTCGCCGGAAATGACGCGCACAAGCTTTGCCTGGGAGTGGGTTTTCTGGAAGTGCAGGCCGCGCAGCACACCACGCCGGGATTTAGATTGATTATCCTGCACAAAGCCGGCGGGGATGCCGCCCGCTATGAATTCCTTTTCGCTGTAGGTTTCCATGAAATAGCCGCGGGCGTCGCCGAACACCTTCGGCTCTACAATAATGACGCCGTCGATTGATGTTTTATGAAAAGTAAAGTTTCCCATACTGATTCCTCCAAAATTATCATCGCGTTACTTCCGATAGACCGCTGCGAAATCCCCCAAAAGGTGTCGCGGATGGATCCAACGGATTGTCTTTGCCTTTGGATAATGCCAAAGGGATTTGACCCACATGGAGAAAGCACCGGTCTTTAAAAAAGCTTGCCGTGCCAAAAGATAGGCGCTGTAGTCCGGGAGAATCTGGCGAATCGCTACTGGGAGGTTTCCCTGAATATCTGATCTTTGCAGGAATTGTGCATGGCCAAGGTATTCCTCAACAATCCGCAGGCGTTTTTCCCGGTTACTTTCCATCTTGAATTTTATCTCGTGGCGATTGGTGCTTTGGCCGATGGTATTATTCCCGTGGATACAGTAATCAATCAGAGGCTGATTATAGAAGTAAAGGCCGTTTTCATTTCCAGCCAGAAGGTTGAGTTCCCAGTCGTGTGGCATTTGCTGATTGGAAGTTTTCAGGTATTGCTCTTTCAATTTCCCGCGGATTACCGTGGTACAGCCAGGGAACATGTTATACTGCAAAACAGAAGAAAAAGGGATTTGTATAAGCCCTTTTTCCGGTACTTCCATTGGGACGAGCCCATGATTGGACCAGCCTTTGGCCTCTTCCTTCTGTTCCAGCGGTTTCCCCTGTGCATCCACCATTCGGAAAGAGGAACTTAAGGAGAGGATACCAGGATGCTCATTACAGATCTGTTCCAGAATTTGAAGTTTTTCAGGGTGCCAAAAATCATCCTGGTCGCATAGAAAAACCAAATCTCCGGTTGTGTGTTCCAGAGCCAGGTAGAAGTTGCGTTTATAACCCTGGTTTTCCCTGTTTCGATACAGCGTCCAATGGGAGAGGCCATGCTCATGGAGGAACTGCTCCACGATTTCCACTGTTTTATCCGTTGAACAGTCATCAATGAGGATAACTTCATCCGCCGGTCTGGTTTGCCGTAGAAGAGATTCCAGCTGTTTTTTGATATGGCGCTCCCCATTATAGGTGGCGAGTGCAATGGAAATTCGGATCATTATTTATCACCATACATGGTTTCGTAATACTGCTGGTAAGCGCCGCTGGTAACGTTTTCCACCCAGTCCTTGTGGTCAAGATACCACTGGAGAGTTTTCTTAATGCCGACTTCAAATGGAGTCTCCGGATACCAGCCGAGGGTATCTTTGATTTTCTGCGGGTCAATGCCGTAACGGCGGTCATGCCCTTTACGGTCGGTAACATGGGTAATCATGTGCTCGCCAACCGTCTCGTCGACATGTTCTTTGATATATTCAATAATGGTTTTGACGATGAAGATGTTGGTGCGTTCATTGTGCCCGCCGACGTTGTATACTTCGCCGAGGACTCCGTCGCGCAGCACCATGTCGATGGCTTTGAAGTGGTCGACCACATACAGCCAGTCACGAATCTGCATCCCGTCGCCGTAAACCGGCAGGTTTTTGTGGTTCAGGGTGTTGTGCATGATGAGCGGGATCAGCTTTTCCGGGAACTGGAACGGTCCGTAATTGTTTGAGCAGCGGGTGATGTTCACCGGGAATTTATAGGTGTCACCGTAAGCCTTGACAAAGAGATCGGCAGAAGCCTTGCTGGAGGAATACGGGGAATGCGGGTCGAGCGGGGTAGTTTCCGTGAAAAACCCTTCCGCTCCCAGGGAGCCGTATACCTCGTCCGTAGACACCTGAAGGTATTTGACTCCGGGCTTGTAGGTGTCGTCGCCAATCTGCCAGGCGCGTTTTGCCTGGTTAAGCAGGTTGACCGTGCCAAGAACGTTTGTCCTAACAAACACGTCTGGGTCGGTAATGCTGCGGTCGACGTGGCTTTCCGCGGCAAAATTGACAACATAGTCAATTTCATAATCCGCAAATACTTTGGCAATCGCATCCTGGTCACAGATGTCCGCCTGCACGAAATGATAACGCGGATCGTTTTCCACGCTTTTGAGATTTTCCAAGTTACCTGCGTAGGTGAGCTTGTCCACATTGACAATCGTGGTATCCTGGTATTTTCCCAGCATATACAAAATAAAGTTGGAGCCGATAAAGCCGGCGCCTCCGGTGACAAGATAGGTTTTCATATTCTACTCCTCCAAATTCGCAAGGTACATGTCCAGCGCATCCTGCCAGGGGCGCATCTGATTGCCGACCGTACAGGCAAGCATCAGATTGTTGAGCGCAGAATGGGCTGGGCGCGGGGTCGGGCTGGGATATTCCTGAGTCGTACAGGGAACCACTTTGCAGGGAAGCCCCGCCTTGTCCATAATCCGGCATGCAAAGTCGTACCAGGTGCATTCCCCTTCGTTGGTGCAGTGGTAGATGCCGTATTCCTCGGTCAACGCCAGCGCCAGCAGATGAAAGGCTAAGTCGTTTGCTGAAGTCGGATTACCGTGCTGGTCGTTGACCACGGTAATCCGTTCCTTTTCCTTCCCCAAGCGCAGCATGGTTTTGACAAAATTCTTGCCGACATAGCCGTACAGCCAGGCGGTGCGTACAACAAATGTGCGCGGGCACTGTTCCATCGCGTACCGTTCCCCGAGCAGCTTAGATTTGCCATACACGGTATTCGGGACGCATAGATCCCACTCGCAACGAGGTAGTTCATCCGTGCCGGAAAAAACGTAGTCCGTGGAGACATGGATGAGCTTCGCTCCAATTTGCTGAGCCGCTTCCGCCACGTTGCGCGGTCCGATGGCGTTTACCTTCATGGCTGTTTCGAAGTCGGTTTCGCATTTGTCCACATTGGTCATTGCCGCACAGTTGATGATAATATCCGGCCGATGTTTTTGTAAAAAAGACATCACCGCTGCATGGTCGGAGATATCCAGCGTGTCATAGTCGACGGCAATGACTTCGCAATTATGGTACTTCGGATCGATTGGGCCAATTTCAGCACGTTCGTCCCGGAGAATTTTTGTCAGCTCATTGCCGAGCTGGCCATAGGAACCTGTAATCAGCAGTTTCATCAGTACAAATACTTCCCTTCCGCAACATTCTTCAGGTGCTGTCCATACGCGGATTTTCCATATTTCTGGGCGGACTCAAGCAGTTTTTCTTCGGTAATCCAGCCGTTGCGGTAGGCAATTTCCTCAATGGCGGATATTTTGACGCCCTGGCGGCTTTCAATCGTCTTGACAAATTCTGTTGCTTCGCTCAACGCATCAATGGTGCCGGTATCCAACCAAGCAAAGCCTCGGCCCAATGTGACGACATCCAGCGATCCCTCTTCCAGATACATTCGATTCAAATCGGTAATTTCAAGTTCCCCACGTGCGGAAGGTTTCACGTTTTTCGCAAACTCACAGACACGGTTGTCGTAGAAATACAGCCCGGTCACGCAATAGTTGGATTTTGGATGTTCCGGTTTTTCCTCAATGGAAATAGCGCGGCCGTTTTGATCAAATTCCACGATACCAAAGCGCTCCGGGTCCTCAACATAGTATCCAAAAACTGTTGCACCGTTTTGCTTTGCCGCTGCACTTTTGAGGTGGCGGACAAAGCCGTTGCCGTAGAAGATATTGTCCCCGAGAACCATGGCGCAGCTGTCCCCGCCGATAAACTCCTCCCCGATAAGGAAAGCTTGCGCCAGGCCGTCCGGTGAAGGCTGTACCGCGTAGGAGAGGTTGATGCCGTAATCCGAACCGTCGCCGAGCAGGCGTTCAAAGTTCGGCAGGTCAGTTGGCGTAGAGATGATGAGGATATCTTGGATACCCGCCAGCATCAGGGTGGACAGCGGATAGTACACCATCGGCTTGTCATAAACAGGCAAAAGCTGTTTGGATGTGACCATGGTCAGCGGATACAGGCGGGTTCCGGAACCGCCCGCTAACACGATGCCTTTCATTTTGATTCCTCCGTTTTTTTCTTGTTCTCTGGGCTGTTTTGCAGGAATAAATTCACAGCCACAGCTGTAAGCAGCACGACTAGAATACCCATTGGGGTGCTCAGGAAGGGATTAAAGTAGCTTGTCACCGCAACGCCGATGACCGAACAGCACCACAGCAGGGCGTGCCCGGAATCCGTATGCCAGCGCAGAAGCCCAGTGCGCTCTTCTTTCTTGGCGCGGATAACCCGGCGAACCATGGTGCCTGTATGCCAGAAACAGGAGAGCAGGAACAGGCCAAGCCCGATGATTCCGGTCTTCATCCACATATCCTGATACATGTATTCGGTTTTTCCATCATCCCGGATCCCGTCCAGGTTTTTCCCGAGGCCGTTTCCGAGAATCGGATGTTCCATGATATAGCGGTTTTGTTCGGCCAGGGTTTTGGAACGCAGTACCGCTGCCTGTGAAAAGGCGTCGTCATCCTCCGGCTCTTCCGGTTCTTCGCCCGGACGTTGCGGCATAATGACAATCAGCGATGGGTCAAAACGTTCGAGGATGGCGACAGAGGCACAAGGGGAGCGGTAGGCCACCCAGGAAGCGCCGAGCAGAACAATCAGAGAAAGTGCCAAAATTCCTGCGCATTTCAGACAATGCCGCCAGTGGCGGATAAATACGACAAAGAACAGCACTGCGGAAAAAGCGAGGGCCAGCCAGAACCCTCTGGTATAGGTGAGAATGACGGAAAATAGCATCAGGGCCTCGCAGACCCAGATGAGCAGGCGTTCCGTTTTTGATTCGCAGACTTTCAGCTGCCAGATGCCAAAGAGCAGGGCAATCTGAAGAAAAATCTGACTGCGCAGATAAATACGCTGGACGCCGGTCGGCATTTTGGCAAGCCCGCCGAGGGCAAGGTCATTGAACCAATTATTGAGTGCGGTAATGTCCGCTGTGGAAAGAAAAGCCAATACAAAGTGCAGCACCGTAGTCACGAGTGCAAGCGCGGAAGTGGCATAAAACATGACTTTCATGAGGAGCTTCAGGCGCTCTCTGGTATTAACGGTGACGACAACGCCCGGGAACAGGGCAAAAGAGAGCAGACTTGTAATATCGGCAAAGAGAAAGCTCTTGCTGTTGCCGTTCCTTAATCCTATCACGGCCGACACGCCCAGCACCAAAGCAAAGGCAAGCAATATCCAAAGATAAGGCAGTCGAATCAAGTCTTTTATCTGACGGATTACCTTTGGCAGAGTGAGCACCATGCAGCAGCCGAATAAAAGCATACGGATGCTGATGGGGCCGAAGCTGAGCCAGCGCCCGCTGCAGCCGATGGCACATTCCGCAGTGTACAGACATAAGAATAGCATGGCAAGCCTGTCCGCCCACAGTTCAAAGGCTGTCGGGGAATCCGGCCTTGACGGAACATACGGTGAAATCATTGTCATAGAGACCTCCTAAAATGAGCAGAGTAAAAGATTTTCATACGCCTTTTCATAAGAAGAGCCGCCGCATAAAGCTTTCCTTTCAAAGAATCTCCGCAGAACACATGGAAATCCCGTTTGAAAAGCTCGAAACGGGACAGGGCGGCTGCAGGATTTGCGTCGTTTCCGGAAAACCGCTGCTGCAGAGTAGTATCGATGACCTGAATCTGTTTTCCACGCTGTTTCATATCGCGCAGGAACGCATGGTCAATATAGTCAAGGAAATAATCCTCATTATAGGCATAGTCGTCAAAAAGCGTCAGGGCAAGCGCCATTCCAGAATTAATTCCAGTAATTGTGGACCCGGTCAGCTCCTCTGAAGAGGCGACCCGATGGACAGAGTAGCCGCTGATGGCGCAGGGGGAGAGCAATCCGACCTCGTCTTTGACAAGGGGAAGGAAAATTTCCACCTGAGGATGTTTTTCAATTGCCTCTTTCAAGACGGCGAAATAATCGTCTCCCAGAGAGGTGTCATCGTCGAGCAGGATGACATGGGTGGCATTTGTATACTCTTTCAGGTACCGGATTCCCCGGTTATAGGCTTTGGAAAGCCCCTTGTTTCCCTGCATGGAGAGGTAGGAAAAGCCAGCCTTCTTGCAATATTCTTCGTTGTGATAATCGGAAGTACTATTGTCCACGATCAAAACCCCAATGCCGTCTCGGGTGCGAAGCACCTCGCATGCGGGGGAATCGCTTCCGTTTTGATTGTAGATGACCAAAAGCACATAGAAGCACGGAGCCATTCAAAGCACCTCTTATCTGTTTTTTACACTTTGTCAGCGGCGTGAGAGTACAGCGCGGAGCATGGCGCCGCGCTGCTTGAGCATGGTCCCGAGGCTTCCATGGCTATCGGAGCTAACATTATCCCCATGGCGGCGGTAATCGATGAGCGGACGGGCGATGAGTTCCACATGTCCTTTTTTCTCTGCTAAAAGGCCGATGAACTGGTCGTGCATTGGAATCCCCTCGGGAAAGGGAAGCACGGTATCAAGCAGCTCCCTGCGGAACGCCATACAGCATCCAATGTAGCTGTTTTTCCACATGTTTTTGAGAAAGCCTGTCCTGGTGGAACGCGTCTGAAAAAAGGATGGGGCAAGGGCGGTCCCATTGCCGTCGACAATTCTCGCGTCATGCATGACTAAAACTGCGCCGGTTTTGCGAAAGCAGTCGATCAATGTTTCCACCTTATCCGCATGCCAGACATCATCCTGGTCACACAGGCAGAGGATGTCCCCTTTGCAGGTCCGAAGCGCATGTTCGAAATTTTTCATCAGGCCCTGTTTTGGGCCCTGTATCAGATGAATACGGGAATCCCTGCGGGCGTATTCTTCCAAGATTTCCGGTGTTCGGTCGGTCGAGCCGTCATCGGAGATGACAAGTTCGTCTTGCTCCCGCAGCTGGCACAGGATGGAATCAATCTGCTCGCCGATGTATTTTTCCCCATTATAGGAAGTCATTGCGACACTCAAAGAAAGAGCATCCGCAGACAGTTCTGTTTTCATACTACGCGTCTCTCCTTGCTATTTGGACGCGAGCCTGCGCCACTTTTTGAAATAAAGGTGCTGAGAACGAAGATGAATTTTAAAAAATTTCCAGCGCTTGCTGCTCGCGCGGCCCCATTCATGGGTGATGCGCACCTGGGGAAGAAACATGATCTTACCCTTCATCCCTGCCCTGCGCGAGAGGTCTGCATCCTCGCAGTACATAAAAAACTGGTCGTCAAAGCCGCCGAGTTCCTGAAAAACAGAAGTGCGTATCATCATAAAACAACCGGTACAAAATTCAATTGGAGTGGGTTTGTCAAATTTGACTCCGGTCATGGTGTATTCGTCGCGCCAGCGTTTAAAAATACCGCCGAAACGTTCCAGCATGCCGGAGGCCATGTAGTGGTAAGTCGGCAGGCGTTTTGGAACACGCTGCAAAGACCCATCCGGGTTGCAGATGGCCGGCGTGGCTATAACAGCTTCCGGGTGCTCTTCCAGATAGGCAGTGAGTTGGGAGAGAACATCATAATGAAAGGAAATATCCGGATTAATAATCACATGATAATCCGATTCCAAAAGGGGGAGTACTTGGTTGTGTCCATATCCAAAACCGCGGTTATCCGGCATTGGGATGCGGATAACCTGCGGGTATTTTTCAGCAATCATGGAAAGCGTGTTGTCTGTGGAATTATTATCGACAACATATACGGTCAAGGGAAACCCTTTTGTCTGGGTCAACAGACTCTGCAGAACCTCCCCGACGCTATCGGCACTGTTATAAGTGACAATACTGGCAGAAATCTTCGCCATCCGCAAGATCCCTCCTTTTTACTCAATGGAATTCTATTTTTATAGAGCTATATTACATGATTTTACATGGTTGCTATTCTACCATATGGGTTTTGATATTACAAGTGTACAATTATGAACGCGGTTTTTCTAAAGGTGAGGAAAAAGATGGGATAAATAAATAAAATTGTCCCGGTTTTGGTTATTACTTTTCACTAGCCCATAGATTTGGTAGAGAATATTATGAAAAACACACATTATCTGGAAAAATCCAATCGCTTTCTGAATACGGGATAAGAGTGGTACTAAAATCATAATTTTTTTATAATTCCTATGGGTAAGATATGCGGGAAGTAAAAAACAGTGGATAATAGGATACACTGATGTCCTATTTCCATGGTATAATAGCTGCAAAGCAGCTATTCAATTTATTTTTATAGCCCGCCATAAGGCGATGGCCGATTATCCCATTCACGCTTCGCCTACTGGAAAGAGGTGCAGGACAATGATGGAACTATGGCAGCGCAAAGAGGCGGGGATACCTGTAAGGATTTGTTTGGAAAGCCCGGAGGGTTCAGGCTCTGCTGTCATCGAAAACCCGGCTCTATCCATGTCCGAAATGCGGAGGAGTGATAAACGCAAAGCCTACCTTGGGGGCAATGTGTAAGGAATATGTCTTTCGGGCCGTAAAACAATACATATGCTCCGGTGTTATTTTACGCTTGAGAAAATGACCGAGAGAGGGAAAATACTATGCCATTATATAGGTAGATTTCTGTGCGGCAATGGGGTGTTTGTGAACAGCGGGTTTGGAGTCGAATTTAGTCGAACAATTTGTGAATCTGACCGCTTTTTCTAAAAAAATGGGATAAACCCAGAAAACAGGTTGGCATTTTAGATAGATAAAACTATCTTATTATAATTTTATAGTTTGTCAAATTTTTCATGGAAAAAGAGAGATAATTTAAGAAATTTTACCGTGTTTGGTTAAGGGGGGTTAAGTGGATGGAGACCATAATGACAAAAAAGCTGTCTTATATGAAAAGGAGAGACGGGTTGACCACGAAGATGCTTTCGGAGCTTTCCGGAGTACCGGTCGGCACACTCAACAAAATCCTAAATGGGGATACCATAAATCCCGCCATGGCTACCATGGAAAAAATCGCGGCGGTTTTTAACGTCCCAGCGCAGTATTTTACAAACGACAATATCCCTTTGGAGTTTGAGACGAGTGTTTTTTTGCAGGGGGAAGGCCTGCTGCTGATCAGCGGTCAGGAACGCAGGCTGCTGGAAAACTACCGTGGCTGTACGTCACGCGGACGGGAGCGCCTTTCCGATATGGCTGATTTTCTAATGCGGGTGCAAGCCAGAAAAAAGGAGTATGGACATCTGATTGTACTGCCCTGCTATGTGCCGAACGGGTCGGAAAAATACCGGGCGTCCGCGGATACCTTTGAGATCACTAAAATTATGGTTGCAGATGAAGAAATGACCCAGAACGCTGATTTTGCAGTAAAGCTATTGGGAACGGACATGGAGCCACTGTATCGGCAGGGAGATATTCTGGCAATTAAGTATGGCCCGGTGAAAAACAATCAGGTGGGAATTTTTGTATACCAAGGGGAGGGCTATATCCGAAGGCTTTCCGAGAGGGGAGGAGTCCGCAAGCTTGTGGCACTCAACCGGCGTGTATCGAACACCACGATTAAGCCTGATCAAATGCTTGAGACAATTGGTACGGTTCTCGGCGTCGTGTGGCCGGTCAAAATCCTCCGCTGAACGGACACAATCTACTGGCTGAGCAGATGCGGTTGAATCCAGTGGCTTACACCATCCTTGTCATTAGAAACACTATAGCATCGGTCGCGGCTTTGACCTCCTCACCTGCATTTTTGACAGCAGCTCCACAACCAAGAAAAACAGTTAACTCGCTAAAACCAAAATGCCGTGAACAGTTATTCATTTATGGTATTTTGGATTTTAGATACCTGCTGAGTTATGTTTACAAAACAGATACCCCGTAAAAGGCAGACAGTATACTATAAAAACTGCGGTGCGCAAATTGCGCACCGCAGGTGTGGTACGCCCGGTGCGATTCGAACGCATGGCCTTTAGAGTCGGAGTCTAACGCTCTATCCAGCTGAGCTACGGGCGCATATTCATTTGTGCAAACCAGTATAACACAAATTCGGGGATTTGAAAAGTCCCTTTTTCGAGGAAAGCGGGTGGAAGAGTAGTCCTGGTTTTTATGGGATTTCTCGGGTGATAGAAACAGTATCCCGGCCGAGGCCGGGGCACTGTTAAAGGACAAGCGGAAAAAAATCGGGCGGTGTCAATTCATAATCCACGCAGGATTGCAGCTCGCCCACCTGATTTCGCCAGCAATCGTAACGGATCCGCAGCTTTCTGAACCCGAGCTTTTCATAGACATGCTGGGCCCGGGTGTTTTTCAGATTGGTATCTAAGATGATCTTTTCCTACCCAAGTGCAAATAGACGGGTGATCAACATCTTCAAAAATAGGGTACCCAAACCCTATCCTGTTTTTCGATTTCGCAGATTTTAATTCCAATCTCCGCCGTACCGCCGCCTTTATTCCGAAAACTTATCTCCCCGATGGGTATGTCCTCCACTTCCATAGTAAGCCGGCGGTATGTTTCATCGGAATCAGTCCATAGCTCGCTGATGATTTTTTCTGTGGTGGTGTTTAGTCCGTTTGGAAAACCGGCATGCGCCATGACTTTCCCATCATTCCACCATCGACACAGTAAGGGCGCATCTTCCGGTGTAGCGTTTCGTATTTTCAGATGTTTGTATAGTATCAGTATAAAAACCTCCAGTATGGTTGGAGGACTACCCGAGAAGTCCTCCCTCTTTGAACATGATATAAACTGACTTGGTTTCTCATGTCCGATTCCTCCCTCATATTATATAGTATAATTTCGTATATAAGAAAAACGCTGCCATTGCAATCACCCGTTTTGACTGCAACAACGGTCTAAATTTGATCGGTTATTCAAAAGTGAAACCCCAAAGAAAAAAAGGGCGAGAAAAAAGTCGAAAAAGGGTTGACGAAGGAGAAAAGGTGTGATAATATAAACA
>UQSL01000050.1 GCA_900543705.1 uncultured Oscillospiraceae bacterium | reverse complement strand
TTTCCTCCCAAATGGGCTTATTCGATGTTTTGAATCTGCTCTCTGATTTTTTCAATTTCCGATTTGATGTCCACGACGATGCGTGCAATTTCAATGTCCTGCGCTTTCGAGCCGATGGTATTCGCCTCTCGGTTTAATTCCTGCACCAAGAAGTCGAGCTTGCGGCCAATCGGTTCTTCGCTTTGAAGAATACTTTCAAACTGCTTGATGTGGCTTCTTAAGCGGACAGTTTCCTCATCCACTGCGATTTTCTCAGAGTATATGGCGGCCTCCGTCAAGATGCGCTGTTCCTCGATTTTGCTGTCCTTTAAAACCTCCTGCATTTTAGCGTACAGTCGGTTCCGGTACTCCTCCACGGTTTGGGGAGAGCGTTCCTCTACAAAGGCGACCCGCTCCTCAATTGTGGCTAGCCGCGAGAGGATATCGGCCTTCATCTGCTCGCCTTCGACCTCGCGCATGCGGACAAAATTCGCAAGCGCCTCGTCGAGTACGGTGCGCACGCTGTCCCAGATGACTTGCTCATCCTCCACGTTTTTGCGGACGGTGAAGATGTCCGCAAACTGGGAGATGGCAGAGAGGGAGAGGTCGTCCGTCAAATCGAATTCATCTTTGACACTGCGCAGGGCATTGACATAGGATTGGACGAGCGCGTGGTTGATCTCCACGTTCGCGTCGATTCCCTCGAGCGTCAGAATAGTAACCCCGACGTCGACCTTTCCACGGGAGATCTTGCCCTGTAAATAGCTTTTGAGCTGGCTTTCCAGATACCCATAGACTCGGGGCACTCTGGCGGAAAACTCAAAAAAACGGTGGTTGACCGATTTGATCTCCACCAAAATATCGCGTCCGTCGATTGTTTGCTGGCACCGACCGTAGCCGGTCATGCTTTTTATCATGGAAATACCCTCTCAACTTTCATCAGATATATAGTTTATAATACTATTTTTATCCCCGGCTTGTCAACTGATTTCCGTTGATATCATTAGCATTGGCTTGATTTCAGGAGAAAATCGATTGATTTTTGCACAAATCCAAGTCAGATTTTGCATAGTGTCCAACCCATCATGATCACAAAGGAAATATCCTGCTTATAATCCCGTTTGATTTTAAAAAGCTCTGCGGCTTTCATTGCCTCCATGTAAAATCCACTCTTTCCCATCTATTTACTTTCAAGCATAACAATTATATCTGTAAAAAAGCGGAGTATCCATCCAGGATACTCCGCTTATCATCTGTCGATTAGACGGGATGAACCTTGTTTTCCATGTCGACATGGTCTGCATCGATGCCGTATTTCTTTGCTTTTCTCTTCTCAAAGAATTTGACAGCGACCTGGCCGAACTGAGCATAGCTAAGGACATCCTCTTCCTGCTCGGTCCACTCTGCGCACTCTGCACGCAGTTTGTCGAGCTCCGGCTCAAGGAGGTCTGCCGGACGGCAGTCGATCGGCTCTTCATCGCCAATAATCTTCTTGCGGAATTCCGGATCGATGGGGACAGGGGTACGGCCGTACTCGCCCTTTACGATGCCCTTGAATTCCTTGGTGACCATCTTATACCGCTCGCCCAAGATGACGTTGAACACAGCCTGGGTACCGACGATCTGGGAGGACGGGGTAACCAGCGGCGGGAAGCCCGCATCTTCGCGGACTCTTGGGACTTCGCGGAGAACTTCCTCGAGCTGGTCCTCTTTTCCAGCCTGTTTGAGCTGGGAAACGAGGTTGGAGAGCATTCCGCCCGGAACCTGATAGAGCAGAGTGTTTGCATCGACGCCGAGCAGCTTCGGAACAAGCAGTCCACTCTCGAGATATTTATCTCTGAGCTTTGCAGCATGCGCTCTGACTACGTTGAGCTTTGCCTGGTCAAGGCCGGTATCATACTCGGTTCCTGCAAGCGCGGCAACCATAGACTCTGTTGCCGGGTGAGAAGTACCCAGAGCCAGCGGAGACATTGCGGTGTCAATCGCATCGACGCCCGCCTCAATTGCCTTGAGCTGTGCCATGGAAGCAAGACCGGATGTGTAGTGGGAATGCAGCTGGATGGGGACTTTGATTTCCGCTTTGAGCGCCTTGACAAGGTCATACGCCATGTATGGGGTAATCAGAGCCGCCATATCCTTGATACAGATGGAGTCCGCACCTGCATCCTCAAGCTGATGTGCATATTTCACAAAATAATCGATGGTGTGTACTTTACTGGTGGTGTAGGAAATCGCGCCCTGAACATGTGCGCCTTCTTTCTTCGCCGCCTTGATGGAGGTCTCCAAATTTCTGATATCGTTGAGCGCATCAAAGATTCTCAGGATATCAATTCCGTTGGAAACGGATTTCTGGACAAAGTACTCGACCACATCATCTGCATAGTGGCGGTAGCCAAGCATGTTCTGTCCGCGAAAGAGCATCTGGAGTTTGGAATTCGGCATATGCCGTCTGAGGATACGCAGTCTCTCCCACGGGTCCTCGTCCAAAAATCTCAGGCAGGCGTCAAATGTTGAACCACACCAGAATTCTACGGCATAAAACCCGCAGTTGTCAATCGCTTCGAGCATCGGAAGCATATCGTCCATGGACATCCTCGTCGCGATAAGGGACTGGTGGGCGTCACGAAGGACGGTTTCCGTAATCTTTATTTTTTTTGCCATTTTCGGCACCTCTCTCCCTGTTCAGCGTTCGTGAATGGGCCGCGAAAAGCAAGACGCTTTCCGCCTATCCCGGATACTATCATTCTTAATTGAGGGAAATAAGCAGGTCGTTGGAGTTGACCGTATCGCCCTTCTTGACATTGACGCCTGCAACCGTACCGTCAGCCGGAGCCACGATCTCGTTTTCCATCTTCATAGCTTCGAGGATTACAAGAACGTCTCCTGCTTTGACGGCATCACCCGGATTGACTTTGACATCCAGGATGTTGCCCGGCATCGGGGCGTTGACTTTGGTCGCACCCTCTTTACCGGCTGGTGCGGCAGGTGCGGGTGCAGCGGCAGGAGCTGCCGCCGGAGCGGGAGCGGCTGCCGGAGCAGCGGTGGGTGCGGGTGCAGCGACAGGAGCCGGAGCACCTGCAGCAGAGGTTTCTTCGACGACGACGTCGTAGCTTGTACCGTTAACGCTTATATTAAATCTCTTCACAACGAGTTCCTCCTTATGTTCTTATCAGTTCAGGCCGGTTTTTGGCAGCTTACATCGGGATATTGCTGTGCTTCTTCGGCAGACGGGTCTCCCGCTTTGCGCTGAGCAGCTCGACTGCGCTGACCAGGGCCGCGCGGGTGTTTGCCGGATCGATGACATTGTCGATATGTCCGCCCGCAGCCGCTTCAAACGGGGAAGCCTGATTCAGCTTATAATCCTCAATCATCTGAGCGCGGTCTGCCGTCGGGTTCTTGCTGCCTTCAAGCTTGCCGTCTTCAAAGATGTTGGCGGCAGTTTCCGGTGCAAGAGCAGAGATCACGGCGCTCGGCCAAGCATAGACAAGATCGGCATTGGCGTTTTTGCCGGCCAGGGAGATGTAAGCGGGACCGTAAGCATCACCGATGATGACGGAGATCTTGCCGCAGGTCGCTTCCGCGTAAACATGCGCAAGTTTCGCCGCCTCTCGGATACCGCCGGCGAGTTCCTCTGCGGCACAGCCGGAGAAGCCCTCGGTGTCGACAAAGGTAATCACAGGCAGCGCAAAGGAATCGCAGACGCTCACAAAGCGTGCGATCTTGGAAACAGCGTCCTTATCAAGTTTGCCGCTATTTTCTTTTCTTCTGGTAGCAACGACGCCGCAGCTTATACCGGAAACGGTGACGAGTGCCGTCAGGGCTGCTTTTCCGAACTCCTTATCGAGCTCGATGACACTGCCGGTATCAACGACATCTGCAACGATGGTATCGATATCCGCGCCGGCGATGTTCTCACAGGCAGCCTTGAGTGCCGCAGAGGCATCCGACTCGGAAAAATCAGAGATGGGGGCTGCGCTCAGGTTGTTGAGCGGCAGTCTGGCAATCAGTCCGCGGGCAGATTCAATGGCAGAGGACTCGTCCTCGCAGACGATGTGCGCAACGCCCGCCTTAGCCGCATTTTGAGCGGTGCCGACGCCCTCAACCTTTTCTCCGTTTGCCTTTGCGGTAAACGGAGCGGTCATGAACAGCTCTGCATTCCCCGACATCACAACGAAATCCGCACTGCACGCAATCATTGCCGCCGTGCCGGCACAGGTGCCGAGAACCAGGGAAATCTGGGGAACGACGCCGGAGAGGTTGTTCGAGCAAAGAAGCATCTGGCCGTAAGCGGCAAGCGCATCGTTTCCCTCACTCAGTCTTGCACCGTTGGAATCATAGATTCCAACCACCGGAGCGCCGGTTTTCAGTGCAAGTTCATATACCTTCTTGATTTTTGCTGCATGGACTCTGCCGACCGCGCCGGAAAGGACTCCCTTATCCTGCGCAAAGGCAAAGACCGGGCTGCCGTCGACAGCGCCGTAGCCTGTGACGACCCCCTGTCCGTCTGCTTTTGCAAAGGTATCAAGCTCTACAAAAGTATCCTTATCGAACAGCAAGGCCAATCTCTCACGAGCCTTCGATGCCGCATTCACAGATTTCTGTGCCTGAGCAAGGGCTGTTAGCCTGTTTTCTGGACTCATCTTGTTTCCTCCATTCCTTTAACCTCAAACTTGAAATACGTCCGGAGTCCCGGACAGTGGATTTCCCTCACGTAAAGAAAATCCCCGGCCTTGGAGATCCCCTCCGCCGTTTTTATGATAAGCATGGTTGTCTGCATCATGCAGACGGTTACGCGAAAATGGAAAGCATTTCCCACTCTTTTCCCTTTCCAGACGCTAAAACCGCGTGTGAAAGATAAAAATTGCGTAATTAAATTATATTATACACTTGGAAATAAAAAACCTCAAGGCGTTTGGCTTTATCTTGCGCAATTTTTATATTTTGCAAAAAACCCCTCGATGTTTCTTGGCAAATTTGTTAAATAAATGTCAACCCCGCAGGTTTCCGCCAATTTCCACTCAACGGAGGGAGACAAAACAAACTCCTCCACGCCCTGTCCGGAACAAACGCTCAACGCCCCGCGGATAAGGCCATCTGCCAAAAAATCATCTTCCCCACAGGAGACAGCCAGGATTTCGGCCTGTCCATTTTCCGTGGAAAAAAGACAATAGCCGGTTTCCTCTCCCCGTTCCTCACAGCAAAAAGCCCTGATATTTCCGTCAAAAGGGAGACCCTGCACCTCACACAGCTTTTTGACATGATCCATGTCGGCGCATAGCTTCATCGTCAGCATTCTGTCCCCTCCCTATCTACGGGGACGGGAACGGCCTTTGCCCGAAGAGGACTGTCCCGCTTCCGCTTTGAGCGAATCGACTTCCTCCTTGCTCAGGTGCCTCCAAGTGCCGACTTTGAGCATTCCGAGCTTGATGGGGCCGATGGCGACGCGCTTTAAGCGGGCGACTTCCAACCCGACCGTCTCGCACATCCGGCGGATCTGCCGGTTTTTGCCCTCATACAGAGTAATATCCACGACCACGCGCCCCTCCTGTCGGTCGATGATGCGCACATCCGCCGGCAGGGTCATCGTTCCATCCTCGAGCTGGACCCCTTCACTGAGGGTCATCAGCTGCTCGTCGGTAATATCCGGGCGCACGGTCACGCGGTAGCGTTTGGATACATGGTGCCTCGGGTGCATCAGGAGGTTTGCAAACTCCCCGTCATTCGTCAGCAGGAGCATGCCCTCTGAATTGCGGTCGAGCCTTCCGACCGGATACACCCTTGCCCCGACGTTCTGGGTCAAGGCGGTGATATCGCGCCGCCCGAGCTCGTCGCTCATCGTCGTGACATACCCTCTGGGCTTATTGAGCATGAGGTAGACATGCTTTTTTGCCGCGGAGGAGGTATCCACCTTCATACCGTCCACGGCTATCAAATCACTGGGCCCTACCTTCTGGCCGATCCCGGCGGGACGGCCGTTTACCGTCACCCGGCCCTCGAGTATCATCTGTTCCGCCTTGCGGCGGGAGGTAAATCCACATTCAGACAGCACCTTTTGCAGGCGCGATAGCTTTCTTTCCAAACAGTTTTCCTCCAGTCCGTTCCTTTGGTGTATCCTTAAAACCGGACGCCGTGCAATTTCAATCGGCTGTCCGGCCGAAAAATCCCTGAATCCGCTTCCAAAGCCTTTGGAAAAAGCCCTGGTGCTCCGGCTTTGATTCTGCGGTTGCAATCCCACAGTCCTCGGTTACGGCGACGTCATATTCCGCCATCTCTTTCCCGTCGGCATAGTACGCCACTTTACCTATTATATCACCTTTTTGTACTGGTGCATACAGAAATTTTGGCACGCGCAGCTCATAGGTCAATTCATAGGTTTCCCCTTCAATGGCCGGAAAGAGCATCTCCTCGGCCGGGCCGAGGACAACCTCCTGTTTTTCCCCTCCTGCGACTGGCAGTACGGCGGAGGAAAATACGTCTGTCCGCTGTTCCATACGCACCTTGGAGAATCCATAGTCATAGAGCGCGCAGTGGTCGTTCCAGTCATCCGGCGCTTTGAGCGTCACACAGATGAGCGTTACCCCGTCCCTTGTCGCCGCAGAGACCAGGCATCTACCCGCCTTCTTGGTAAATCCGGTTTTCACGCCGATGGTTCCCTCATACATGGAGAGCAGACGGTTGTGATTGGAAAGGGTGCGCTTGTAGGGAGGGTTGCCGTACTCCGTCGTGATTTTTTGCTGAGAACAGATTTCCAGAAAGTCCTGGTTTTGGATGGCCTCTCTCGCGAGCAGCGCCATATCGTAGGCGGTTGAATAGTGTCCGTCGGCGTCGAGACCGGAGGGAGTGACAAAATTTGTGTGCTCCATCCCGATTTCCTTTGCGCGCTCGTTCATCATCTGCGCAAAGGAAGGGATGTCCCCAGCAAGGCGCACGGCGGCGCAGTTTGCCGCATCGTTTCCAGAGGCCATCAGCATGCCGCAGGCAAGCGAGCGCAGGGTCACAGTATCGCCCGCCTTGAGCCCCATCGAGGTTCCCTCCACCTGGATGGCGTTTTCATCCACGGAAAAGCCCTCGTCGAGTCCCTCCTGCTCCAGGGCAAGCAGAGCTGTCATAATCTTCGTCGTGCTCGCCATGGGGCGTTCCTCCTGCGCATTTTTCTGGTAGAGGATTTTTCCCGTCTGCGCTTCGATGACCACGGCGCTCGCCGCAGAAACACTCAATTCCTGCGCGCAAACGGGGACCTGTATGCCTGTAATAAGCAACACCGCCGCCAACAGGACGGCAAGTCCTTTGATTTTTTTGGTGTGCTGTTTCATTTTTATACCACCTGCCCTTATAGGAATATGCAGGCGGTTTGTCCCGCTATTCTGAGCCTTTTCGCCTTTTCATACCGAAGAGAGTACGGGGATTTTCCCCGGGGGGGATCGGTTCACTCTGTCTCTTTCGAGACTTCGCTGGTGAAAAGCAAAGCTTTGCTCAAAATCCAAGCCACCTTCCTTGCCCTGCACCTGCAAAAGCAGTAAAATAATAGTATCACTTTGGACATGAAAAAGGAGGATTTTTCTTATGGCAAAGCTTTACTATCAGGGACACGGCAGCTTTCGGCTGAGTACCAAAGGCGGCACGGTTCTCTATGTTGACCCCTATGCCGGGGACGGCTACGGCCTGCCGGCCGATTACATCCTCGTCACCCACGAACATAGCGACCACAACCAAATTTCCCTTGTCACACAAAAGCAATCCTGCCAAATTATCCGGGCAAAGGAAGCGCTGGAGGGCGGATACCATACCTTTGAGTATCACGGTGCAGGCAGTTCCAGCCTGCAATCATAATCACAAACGGGAGGAATGCGTGGGCTATGTTCATCACACTCGACGGCGTGCGCGTCTATGCTGCAGGGGATACCTCCAAAACCCCGGAGATGCAGACCCTTCTTGCGCCGATGCATCTGGATTACGCTTTGCTCCCCACTGACGGACACTACAACATGGGCCCAAAGGAAGCCGCCCAGTGCGCGGAGATACTCGGCGCAAAACACACGATCCCCATCCACACGAAACCCGGCGAGCTGTTTGACGAAGTGATAGTGGTAAAACTGGAGCACTCCACCTGTCTGATTGTACATCCAGGGGAAGAAATCGAGCTGTAATGGAAAATGTCCTTAGTAAAAGCCGGCAAGGTGAATCTCTCGCAACCAAAAAGGGAACGGCTGTGCCATTCCCTTTTTGGAGAATGGAGAAACGAAAAAAGAGCAGTCCCAAACAGGGCTGCTCTTCAAATTCCGGTGCTTAATGTCGTTAGATAGCGCGGGTCACTTTATTCGAACGCAGGCAGCGTGTGCAGGCGTGGATGTAGCGAGGTGAACCATCGACGATCGCTTTGACACGTTTCACGTTCGGTTTCCAGGTTCTGTTGGAACGTCTGTGAGAGTGGGAGACTTTGATTCCGAAAGTGACACCTTTTCCGCAGATATCGCATTTTGCCATGAGTCGGCACCTCCTTTAAATGCTTTCAGATAGTCAACAGGGATATATTATCAGGTTTCCTTTTAAAAAGCAAGTCTTTTTTCCCTTTCTCGGCCGTTTTTCCGCAATTTTAACCTTGGAGTAAAAAAATGAAAAACAGTCCATATTGGATTAAAACCCAGCAGAATTTTTTTCTGCAAAACTAATTTTTTGGCCATACTCTCTGTATCCTCCTCTATGATGTATAAAAGGAACCGTTCATATTTGTCTGCTTGTTTTTTATCCCTGTATTGCTTATAATATTGGCATGAATTAAAGGAGTTGATTTCTTTGTCCAATCTGATGTTTCAAATATTCGTCAAGGCAATCGTGCTCTTTACCGCACTTCCCTTTCATGAGTACGCGCATGCTTGGGCAGCGAACAAGATGGGCGATCATACCGCGGCGGTCAACGGAAGACTGACTCTCAACCCGCTTGCCCATCTCGACCCCATCGGCGCTATCTGTATGCTGTTGACCGGTTTTGGCTGGGCGAAAGCGGTCCCCATTAATCCACGCAATTTCAAAAACCCCAAAAAAGGAATGGCACTCTCTGCCTGTGCGGGCCCGCTTGCAAACCTTTTGCTTGCCCTTATTTGCCTGATTATCTATAAATTCGCCTACTATTCCCCGCTCTCGAATTCCATGATGGGTGCGGCTTTTTGCAGCGTTTTACTACTGATGGTCAACTTGAATATCGGACTTGGCATCTTCAACCTCCTGCCGATTCCTCCCCTCGACGGTTCCCGTCTTGCGACATTATTTTTACCTACCAACTGGTATTTTAAAATTATGCAGTATGAGCAGATTATTTTTCTTGTCCTGTTCGTCCTGCTCTTTACCGGCGTGCTTTCTACCCCGCTTGCTTTTCTGCGCGCGCTGGTATTCAAAGGACTTGACTTTTCGACCGGCTTTATCGATATCCTCTGCCGTGCCATCTTTTAAGAGATATGGAAAAGCTGACATTTAAAGTACAGCAATTTGAAGGGCCTCTCGATTTATTGTTGCACCTGATTACCAAAAATAAAATCAATATCTGCGACATTCCCATTGCGGAGCTGCTTACTCAGTACCTCTGCACGATTGAGGAGATGAAACGGCAGGACTTGGAAGTGGCAAGCGAATTCTTGGATATGGCGGCTCGTCTGGTCTACATCAAGACCGTCATGCTGCTGCCAAAACAGGAAGAAGCGGAAGTCCTCAAGCAGGAGCTCACCGGACAACTCATTGAATACGCGGCCTGTAAGCAGGCGGCTGCTCTTCTCAGGGAGCGCTATGTCGGCGGCGATATCTTCGTGCGGAAACCTTCAGGCAACCTACTGGGCTAAACCTACACCCGTATCCATGAGCCGGAGCTAATCAAAAAAGCCTATCTCAACGCTGTTGGGCGGGCCGCTTTCAAGCTTCCACCTCCCAAAGCGGCGTTTGAGGGAATTATCGGTCACGAGTTTGTCCCGGTGGAAAGTAAGGAAACCGAGATTATACAGCTGCTGCAAAGCCGCAGGAAACTGAGTGTTCAGGGGCTTTACGCCGCTCAAACACAGCGGTCCGGCGCAGTTGCCGTCTTCCTCGCCCTGCTCGAGCTTATTAAGTCCAGAAAAATCAAGCTAAACAGCTTTGATGAAATTGAGCTACGGCAAGAATCCGGGGAGGCGAGCGGACCATGACGCCTTGCAAGGCAATTCTCTTTGATTTCGACTTTACATTGGCGGATGCATCGGCGGGAATCCTCGAGTGCATCTCGTTTGCACTGAGCCGGATGGAGCTTCCTTTGCCGGACAAGCAGGCCATGCTACATACGATTGGGCTCTCTTTGAAGGAGACCTTCGCCTCCCTCACCGGCATTCAGGATGAAACGCAGGCGGCTCGTTTTTCTAACTTATTTGTACAGCGTTCAGATGAAATCATGGTTCAAAACACCCGCCTTTATGAAGATACCCTTCCCACCCTTTCAGCGCTCAGGGAAAGGGGGTTCAAACTCGGCATTGTGACAACCAAGTTTCACAGGCGCATGGAAGCGGTGTTCAGCAAAGAAAACGCCCTCGGACTGTTCGACGTCATCCTTGGCGGAGACGATGTCAGTGAGCCAAAGCCCTCCCCTCAAGGGCTCCTGCACGCAGTGGAGCTGCTGGGAATTTTCCCCACCGAGGCGCTTTATGTCGGGGACAGCATCGTAGATGCTAAAACGGCACGTCGCGCCGGCGTTCCCTTTGCCGGCGCGACGACCGGGACAACGGTAAGCGGGCAGTTAGAAATTTTTCCCCATATTGGGATTTATCAGAACCTTCAGGAACTTTACCTGCAAGGCGGACTACTTACGGACAGGACGGTGAAAACGGATGGGTGAACAGGAAAAAGCGATTCTTGAAGCCGTGCTCTTTGCCTGCGGCGACCCAGTGGAAGCCGAGCGTTTGTGCGAGCTGACCGAGCTTAACCCGGAAGTGCTCGATCTCGTCATCAGCCAGCTGGAAGATAGCTACCGGGAGCGCAACAGCGGGCTTTCCATCGTCCGATTGGGGGAATCCTATCAGATGATCACCCGCGCCGAATACGGCGAATGGGTCAAGCGTGCGCTCACCATCAAAAAGAACACCCCGCTATCCTCTGCGGCGACCGAGGTGCTTGCCATCATCGCCTACAATCAGCCGGTCACCAAAAGCTTTGTCGAGCAGGTGCGCGGAGTGGACAGTTCTTCCATCGTAAATTCCCTTGTGACAAAAGGTCTAATTGAGGAAGAAGGCCGGCTCAACCTGCCCGGCAGGCCAATTGCCTACCGAACGACGGATACTTTTTTACGTAGCTTCTCCCTGGAATCCCTTAAGGATTTGCCGAAGATCCACACGCCCAGGGAATCTGCGGAGGGACAGCGGGCTTCTCAGCCGGAGGAATCCTAATGGGATGGCTCACTGCGGGAGGGATTCTCGGGCTTCTGCTTATCCTGCTGCTTTGCCGGATTCGTGTGGAGTTTTCCTATAGGACAATCATGACTCTGGACATCCGGTATCTGTTTTTGCATGTTCGGCTCCTCCCCGGAAAAGCTGAGGAGAAACACGGAAAGGGAAAAAAGAATTCTTCCAAACGAAGCAGTCAGAAAAAGCGCAGGAAAAACACCACATCGGTCAAACGGAGAGAAAAACGCCGTGCGGCAAAGACCATCGACGCTGATTTCGATGAGCTGATGGAAAAGACATCCGATTTTATGGCGATCCTTCGCAACCTGTTTTACGGGGTAAATATTTTGCTGCGGCATATCGTCATCGACCGCGTATGTGTCAGCATGCGCATAGGAGGTGAGGACCCTGCACAAGCGGGTATCAACTATGGAAAAACCTGTGTTATCGTGTATACCCTGCTTGCCACCCTCCAAAACTATCTGAACATCAAGGTCCAGAAGCTGCAACTTGTCCCGGAAATGTTTGAAGATGTGTTTGAGACAAAGGTTTCGTTGCGAGTGTGCATCCCCGTCTATGTTACACTTTGGGCTGCGCTGAGTGCCCTTTGGAAAATCCTTGTCCGAATAATCAAAAAACAGTTGGCGGCGGTAAAATCGGAAACGAATTCCACCCAAGGAGTGTGAATATATCATACTCAAAGTTTTCTCCTTCCATGAGCGTGCGGTTTCCTGCTACCAATAAGTCGGCTCCGGGAATTGGAAGACGGCGGCAGTGTTATTATTTAAACGGTGTCTATTATGACAGCATCCACATGGATCTTTAAAAAGAAAAGAACAGTCCTGCGCAACGCAGGGAAAGGGGTATCAACGATATGAGCGAGCATCCTATCAATAATCTGATGGAGACTTCCATGCAAAAACTGAGGGATATGGTGGACGTCAACACCATTGTTGGTCAGCCTATCCATGCGGAGGATGGAACGACCATCATCCCGGTTTCCAAAGTAACCTTCGGGTTTGGTTCCGCAGGGTCGGATTTTCCCTCTGCAAAGCCAAAGGATATGTTCGGCGGCGGAAGCGGCGGCGGCGTTTCCATCTCTCCGATTGCCTTCCTCGTCATCAGTGGCGGCAATGTCCGCCTGCTCCAGCTGGCAGGTTCCGATGAGAGCGGCACTGCGGACCGGATTATCAACATGGTCCCAGATGTGGTGGACAAGGTCTCCGACCTGTTCCAGTCCAAGAAAAAAGACTCCAATTCTGAGTCTAAAGTCAAGAAAACAGATGAGTAATCATTACAGCCTCCACACTTAAAAATGCGGAGGCTGTAATGATACCATACTTCCGTGTGCCGGCAAGTGAACTAGTTTACGATATCCCGCAATTGCCCAAAAAACTCGAAAGGAATATTCTGTATGGAGTTTGAAATGATTGAAAACAGGCGGAGTATTCAGAACGAAATTTTGGACTGCCGGGCTATGCGAACATCTCCAGGCATATAAACCGCGGAAGTCGGAAGAACTGATCCTGGAAGAACGGTGAATCGTAAACCTTAATTGAAAACATCGAATTTCCCGCGGGCTTTCTCCTTTCCGAATCAAGGCTGCGGTGGAAACAGCCGGCAGCCGTGATAGAATGAGAGGGAAAGGAAGGATGGATTTATGATCATCCGAGAAAATATTTGGAAGTATATGTGTGAACTCAAGACATGGTTGGAAGAGACCTCCGATGTACCTCTGGAGGAAATGTCCGCCTTTTTCTCTGCGAGAATCGACAGCTATGAGGAGCATATGGCTGTGTGGGAAAACGCCTACCGCCGCTTTGCGGAGCTCTTGCCCGACGGATGTGAAACCGTCTTGGATTTGGGCTGCGGAACAGGGCTGGAGCTAGACGAAATATTCAAACGGATCCCTGTGCTGCATGTAACCGGTGTGGATTTATGCACAGATATGCTGGACAAACTGCTGAAGAAGCACAGAGATAAGAACTTGCAGACGGTCTGCGCGGACTATTTTGATTATGAGATGGGGGAAAACCGATGGGACGCCGTCCTCTCTTTTGAAAGCCTCCACCACTTTTTCCCGGAGAAAAAATTGACGCTTTACCGGAAAATCTATCGGGGGCTCAAAGAGGGTGCGGTGTTCCTGTTCGGAGATTATCTCGCCTGCTGTGAGGAGGAGGAAACCCTGCTGCGGCAGGTGTATCTGGAAAAGAGGGCAAAGGCCCAGATCCCGGAGGAACGGTTCGTTCACTTCGATATTCCCCTGACCCTGGAGCATGAAACAGGCCTGATGAAGGCCGCAGGCTTTCGTGACATCCGCCCGGTGGATTGCATCAACGGTGCGGCGATGCTGCTGGTAGGAAAATAACTGTTTGCTGCCATAAAACAGGCTGCGCAGCGGGACGCCGTTTTCCAATCGATGAATTTAAAAAAAGGAGGGACAATCTATGGATTTGTCCCTCCTTTTTTGCCATATGTGGGCTTCTTTCAAAAAACCACAGGGAATTACAGCGCCCCGTCCTGCCTGCAGGCGGCAATCTTTTGCAGATAAGCCTTTATTTCCCTGTTGTTATGCAGGACAACCACTTTCTCCTCAAACTGCGCCACCCGCTGTTTCGTTCCGTCCGTTCCCCTGTCATAGTTTTTGGCCCACCGGAACATCGCCTTGAGTACCTCCCGATTCGGCCGATAAATACATTTATCCATTCCCAAATTCTGTTTGATCCAACGCAGCAGAATTCTCTTTTTTCTGATCCTGTACGGGATTTCGAGCAAAACGATATGGTCGGCCTGTCGCATACCCTCCACAAAGCACTCCCGCCCGGCGTCTTCCATAATATACTCTTTTTGAGCCAGAAGGTCATGAAACAGCCTGTCCCTTTCTTCGACAGGACGTTTGGTGTTCCCCCAGGAATCGGTCGGGTCCTCCACGTACAC
>UQSL01000049.1 GCA_900543705.1 uncultured Oscillospiraceae bacterium | reverse complement strand
CACTTGCCGCCTGGGCGGGATACGGGATGCTCGCCCGTGTGATCCCCGGCAAGCTTGCGACTCTTGCCGCCGTGGCTGTGGGAGGAATTGTATACCTGATTTTCCTGCTTGTCACAAGGACTTTGCAAAAAGATGACGTCCTGATGCTCCCAAAAGGAGAAAAAATCGCAAAAGCCCTTGAAAAACGCGGGTTTATCGGTTAAGATAAGAATAATTTCGCTGTAGCCAAAGTGGGGAGGAATCAAAATGGCCGTGGAGTTTGAGAAAAAGGAACGCTATCATATCGACGACCTGCTCGCCATCATGAAAATCCTTCGCTCGGAAAACGGCTGTCCCTGGGACAAGGAGCAGACGCATGCGAGCATCCGCAAGAACTTCATCGAGGAAGTGTACGAAGCCTGCGAAGCCATTGACAAGCAGGATGTCGAGCTGCTCAGAGAAGAGCTCGGCGACGTGCTGCTCCAGGTCGTGTTTCACGCCCAGATGTGCGAGGAAGAGGGGCAATTTTCCTTTGACGACGTGGCGGACGGCATCTGCAAAAAGCTGATTGTGCGCCATCCGCATATCTTCTCCGAAGTCGTCGCGGATACCAGCGAGGAAGTCCTCAAAAACTGGGACGCCATCAAGCAAAGTCAAAAGGGGCAAAGCGCTGCGGACACCCTTGTCAGTGTGCCCTCCAACTTGCCGGCGCTGATGCGCAGCCAGAAAATCGGGCAGCGCGCGGCCCGTGCAAAGTTTGATTACACCGACTCCCTGCAGGCGCTCTCCGACTTGGAAAGCGAAGTGACGGAGCTGAAGGCCGCAATTGAATCCGGTCGGGCGGAACATATCGAGGAGGAACTCGGCGATTTGCTCTTTTCCGCAGTCAATGTCTCAAGGCTGTGCGACGTGGACGCGGAGTATGCGCTGACACAAAGCTCGGAGAAATTTATCCGCCGTTTTACAAGGATGCAGGATATCGCGCTGAGCAAGGGTGAAGAAATCCAAAATTTGTCGATGGATACGCTGAACACGTATTGGAAACAGGCAAAACGGGAAGACTGAAAATGCTATAAGGCGCGGCAGACATTTCGTCTGATATCATGCGTTATTTATAAATTTAAGTGAAAAATACTGGAGGTTGCAAACCATGACCAAAACAGATCTCATCAATGCAGTTGCAGAAAAAGCAGAACTCACCAAAAAAGACGCAGACAAAGCAATCGCTGCTGTCATCGATTCCATCACCGAGACCCTGGCAAGGGGCGAAAAAGTCCAGCTCGTCGGCTTCGGCACTTTTGAAATCAGAGAGAGAGCAGAGAGAACCGGCAGAAACCCGAGAACCAAAGAGGCAATGACCATTCCGGCTTCCAAGGCACCGGTCTTCAAAGCCGGCAAGGCTTTCAAAGACGCTATCAAATAAGGCTTCAGCGCGCTTTGGGCAGAGAATACTTTCTCTGCCCTTTTGTTATGGAGGGGCGGAGCAAAGCAGTTGCTTAGTATATTTTGGAGCAGGGCTTCTTCCAGCCTGGACTCTTTGCGGGGACTCATCCCTCCCCGTGAGGAATCCTTTTTGTTCTTCAAGAAGAGTATGTCAGGAAAAGACGGGGCGAAGGGGAACCCAAATAACGAACGGCCGAAGGTTTCCCTGTTACATTTCCTGCGGGGTCCCTGTGTAGACAGCCGGCGGTCGGTCAGTTGTCCCGGTATTGGAATATCTTAGCCGGCAGCATAAAAGGGATTTGTCCGGGGCTTGAGCGCAGGCCATACAGCCAACACAAAAGATCACGGCATGGTGTCTTTGTATCGGCCGTTTCGCAAGGCTCCCTGACTTCGTTTTTTGGCATACACCAAAGAGTGGATCTGAAACCTGGGCAATAAAGTAGGCAAATCAGAGTTCTGCATAATGTTTTCAGCTTTTCTTCATAGAAAGACAGAGTTGCAAAAGGAGTAATCACCATGAGATTGGATAAATACCTCAAGGTTACACGCCTGATCAAACGGCGTACCATTGCAAATGAGGCGTGCGACGCGGGGCGCATCAGCGTCAACGGGAAAGTGGCGCGCGCATCCTACGATGTAAAGATCGGGGATACGATTGAAATCAACATCGGGCAGCGCCCGCTGAAAGTCAGGGTGCTTGGCGTATCGGAGTACGCGACCAAGGAAACGGCGTCCTCCCAGTACGAAGTCCTCTCTTAAGAAAAATCCCCTGTGAGTGGATTGGACCGATCCCCGATAAGCGGACAAATAAAAAAGTACCCCCGTCGTAGAAAATCCTTTTATTAGGCGGTCTTGCTCCAGATTTCAAACGGAGTGAGGCCGTTTTTTAAATGAATGCGCTCAAAATTGTAAAACTGCACATACTCAGCCACGGCTTGCTCTACCTCCGAACGAGAAGAAAATTTGGTGCGATACAAGCATTCCGTCTTGAGCGTTCCGAAGAAATTTTCCATCGCTGCATTGTCGTAAGGGCACCACCTTGGTATATCTTCTTGACATGACAACACCTTCTGTTGTAGTTCCTATTCTACAACAGAAGGTGTCTTTTTTCACTGTTCATTTTTTCTGGTATAGTCCAATTTTTCTATCTTTCTATTTTAGTATTTGGTCTTAGAAATCTGCCCGCTTGCTATCCTCGATAAGCTACTCTTCCGCCCCTGTATCCGCTCCCTTAAGCCGGGAAAGCCTCCAGAGCCTGCAAAAACGAACGAGGACAAGCAGGAACAATGCCAGCAGCAACAGGCTTACCACCAGGAAAAAGACGCCGGTACTCGCCGTATTCTGATACAGCCGGTACAGGTGGTTGTCTCCCATAGTGTACTGCGAATTATCCACAATCGAACGGGCCAGGAACACATCCTGATAGAACGACAAATCAAAGATCTTCTCCGGCGGAATAAAGTCCACCGGAACCCGGAGATGATAGGGATTGCATAACAACAACAGGACAATGCCGCCGATGCAAAGAACCGGTTTCAGCACTGCAAACCCAATGCGCTTGAGATTCCTTTTGATGACTTCAAGGAAATAGCCCTCGTCCTGCTGGCCGATAAAAAACCGGATATCCCTCTTCACACTGCGGTATCCAACCATGGCAAGGAATACACAGGGAACCAGCAGGGCAACCATACAAAACAGAGAAAAGTACTGCGTACTCACTGGGTTATACTCGGTAAAGTCGTACTTGCGGTAACTGAGATATTTGGACCCGGCAATCGATTCAAGTTCATAGTACATGGCCTTAGTATCGTCATTTGCCTGATATGCGACCGCATCAAGGGGCTCCATGTCCTCATCCGGATAGCTCGTATAGGGGATGTAGATCCGCTTGCGGCCGTCTCCTGTGATATCGTTCCAAAAACCCTTGTGAGAGTCATAGACTCCGATAACAACATATTCAGAGTTATCAATCGTGATTTTCTGCCCTACTGCGCTGTACGTCAGATACCGTTCCAGAGCGAGCTCGTCGCTGATGATGGCATAGGGGAGGTTCTTATCAATCATTTCCCGGGTAAAGGTGCTCCCGGTAATCATATCAAACCCATAGACCTCCATCAAAGATTCATTGCAGAGCACCACCTGGGTATCCTCTACAAGGTCGACCGGCAGGTCGACTTCACGGTATCCAGCCAGTTTATCGTATCCCAGTTCATCTTCATACACGGAGAGGTCGTAGAAGGAGATTCCCTCCTCCGTATTTACCAGTCTCCGGTGCTCTACCATGTTGGGGAGATGTTTGTGTGCATAGCTCTGAGTATAATAGAAGCCGGTCAGGACCCAGCCTAACAGGACAGCAAGCAGGCACAGGGCAATTCCCCATCGTCTACGGCGCTGTACCGTCGTCATTTCAGCCTCACCTGCATTCCGTCTTCCAGTGTCCTGGTTGTGGAGAGGATCACCTCATCCCCTTCCATGAACTGGGCAATAATCGAATACTCCAGCGGAGTTGCCTCCGAGTACTCCGTCACTTCCAGGCGCTTGACAAAATATTTGTGCTTTTCGGGATCCTTCCTCAAAACATAGACATAGGTTCCCTCGTCCTCATGAAGCACAACCTTCGGGGCAACATAGAGCGCTGAAGATTCCGGTGTGCTTACGGTAACCGTGACCCTTGTTGTGATGGTCATGACATGGTCGGAGGGAATCCGGGCACGGAAATAGTAGGCACCGGACTCCTTGTCAAGCTTGCGGTCGATAAGCTCCGCAGTAAAAGTATCACTGCCGGTTTTCGCAGTAATGACAGCGGCATCGGTAAAGCGCGTACCCTCCACTTTATTGGTGCTCCATTCCAAGATCATCGGGCTGCCGAGCACCCCGTACGCATAGACGGGCTGCCCTTTTGTCATGGTACCGCTGATGGAAATAGAATCACTGACCACCATGCCGCTTGCAGGAGCCAGGAACTCGCCGTTTTCATTGATGTATTGGAATGCCTCTTTATATTCCTTATTCAATGCATCGTATTTAATCTGCGCGACTTCAATCTGTTGGGAGTAAACGGTGGTATCCTCTTTTTGATGGGCAAGCGCCTTGGTGTCGATCTTCTGCGCTCCGCTTGCCGGGTCATTAGGATCCAGTGCGGTGTTTGATTTGTTGGCGGCCGCAATCTGTTCGTCAATTTCCGCATTGATGTCTTGCGCCTTGCTCAAACTGCTCTGCAGCTGGGTAAGGCTGTTTTTTGCCTCGAGCAGCTGTACTTCATAATCCTCCCGAATCTGGTCGAGCGTGGTAGTATCCAGCCTGGCAACCACTTCCCCCTCTTTAATCCCGACCCCGTACTGCAAATAACTTTCGAGGACGGGAGCGCTGACCGGGGCGTAAACGGTGATGGGATTTTCATACGTCGGCGTGGTGGTGGAGGTACTGCTTGTCGTCACCTTTTCATGGCTGATAGGATACGTCGTAACCTGCGGTAGCATGGCATTTTCTATGGAACCCGAGAAAAAGGTCAGTATCAGGACCACGATGATAAAAACCGTTCCCAAGCGCACTGCAATCAAACGGACCCCCTGCAGTTTTTTCTGATTCATATTTATTCCTCCTATTCCCCGTCAGAACGTCAGTCCCTGGACCAAATCGTCTTCAAACAACAGGTAAACCACGATGGCCGGAATCAGGAAAATGACGCTGAAGCCAAACGCGATTCCTGCATCAAATTCACTGACTTTCGACAAAAACACGGACATCGGCATTTTTGCCTCTTCCTTGAGCATGATGAGCGGCTGCTCAATCATATTCCAATTGTCGATGAACGACAGGATTACCAGTGTCCCGATTCCCGCTTTCGACTGCGGTACGATTATCGACAGAAATACCCGAAACGGCCCCGCCCCGTCAAGCTCCGCCGCCTCGCAGCAAGTATCCGGAATATATCTCATGTACTGCCTGAGCAGGCAAATGCCAAACGCAGAAAACATACCCGGCAAAATGACCGACAGATTCTTCCCGATAAGCCCCAGTTTATCGAGCACGATATAGTTTGATACCATGGTCGCCTGGGGAGGGAGTACCAGAAGGACAATAAACACAAAGAAGATTTTGTCCCTTCCGGGGAACTGAAACTTTGCAAAGCCATAGGCGCCCAGCGTACAAATGACCACCTGCCCGAGCACAATAGGCACTGTAAGAATCACGGAATTCCAGAACTTCTGGAGATATTCGCTCGAACGGAACAGGGAAAAATAGTACTGGTCGAGCGTAATTTTATCCGGAATCAGATGAAGATAGGCGAAACCCTTATCCGGGTAAGCCAACTGAATTTCGCTTGTTGACATGAACGAGTTGACTACTATGTAGACAATGGGAAACAGCATAACAATTGTCACAAGAATCAAAAACAAGAAAGTGAGGACAGAGTAAATTTTTTTCTTTTTCATCTTATCCTCTCCTTAATCAAACTCGGCCGATTTTTTCTCAAACCGGAACACAAAAAACATGACGACCGAGAAAATCAAACTGAGGATCACCGCGGCGGTGCACAGCCTGCTGTAATTAAGGCTTTCAAAGTTATTATTCATAAAATGCTGAACAAAATAAATCGTGTTGTTGGGGTACCCGCCGGACATCTGATAGACTTCCCGGAAAATTTTCAGGGAGTTGATGATGGACATCAGCAGTACGAAAAAAGTCGTCGGTTTGAGCAGCGGCAGAGTTACCTGCATGAATGTGCGAAACTTTGACGCCCCGTCCAGCTGGGCCGCCTCTTTGTACTCCGATGGAATCGCGTTGAGGCCCGTCATGAACAAAATGACGTTGTATCCGAGATTTTTCCATACAAAAATGAGTACGATAATATATAAAGACCAGGAGCTGTTGAGAAAGGAAATCGGGTTGATGCCAAATTTATTTAAATATCCATTGATAATACCGTCGTCACCCAAAAACAGCGTCCAAACCATGACCACCGATGCGCTTGGGATAATCATCGGGTAGAGCATGGCGCTGCGGAAAAACGTCATTTTCTGCACGCCGGTATTGAGTAGGGTTGCTAAAAACAGCGAAATAACGATGAGAAGGGGGATACCCATGATGCTGAACAGTAGCGTGTTTTTCAATGATAGCAAAAACGCCCCGCCCTGGAACAGCTGCACATAGTTGTCAAATCCGACAAAAGTAAGCTGCCCGACTCCCTGTGTAAAACTGTAGACTAAGCTAATAATCATCGGGATGACATACAGCACAAACGCCCCTAAAAGACAGGGGAGCACAAAGAGAAGTGCCGTTATCGTTTTCCTCGTTTTTCGCTTGATCACCATACCCATGGCCTCCCTTGTGTCCAAGATTCCTTTTTTATGAAAACCGGCGCCATGCGAGTTTAGCATCCCGCCGGAGTTTCAACCGCATCAGCGTTCCAGCAAAAATAGTTCGGACATTCCATTCAGCCTTCTGCAAAAAATATCGATATTGACATACCTGTCGCAGTAGTCCTCAAACAGCGCGTCAAAATTTTGTCGATAAAGCGGGTACCATGATAAGTCCACAGGATATCGTATGCTCAACAATCTCCCGGTGATCTTTCAGTAGGACGGATATTTGCCTGTCCTTGAGATGTATCTGCTTTTTTCACTTTCAAACATCTGCTCACCGGCAGCGATGTGGATCGGCCGCCCGCCCAAAGGCAATGGAAAATAATTCCCGCGCTATTTTTCTCCACTCATAAAACCTGTGCAATTTCAAAGGCAAGCTCCTTGTTTTCACAGTTTTTATGAATGGCAAACAAACGGTCCGTGTCAGCGCTGTAGGTATCAGTTCCCGAATCCTTAAGGACGAAAAAAGCGGGCTTCTTTTCCATTGTCGTGTCCAGCACTGCGGACAAGGCTCGCCGCGGTGTTAGCGTTCCCGTCAAATATCTGCCCACCAGGGATGATCTGGCCTCCTGCGCCTGCAATCCGGATACCGCCTGTTCGCCGGGCTGCGTCTAGCTACCGCATCCGGTGAGCAGGGTTACACACAGCAGAAAAGTGAGAATCAGTAGAGAAAGCCGTTTCATTATTACCTTTTTTATTTCTTTTGTATATTTATGATGTAAAACTCTCTACTTATATCTAATATTTTAATAGAAGTTTACATCACTGAATCCAAAAAATCAACTGTTAGGGAAATTTTTCCCCAAAAAAATACAAATTTTTCAAATCATTTCTTTAAGGAAGCTTATTTCCCGCAGCTTTATATAACATATACCACTCTTCCCGGGAAAGATAGGTATCTGCCGCGCGGCATAATTCTTTGAGGTGTTCCGGGTTCGTTGTTCCCACAATTGCCTGGATATGGGCCGGATGCCGTAAAATCCATGCAACCGCAACTGCGTTCACGCTGACTCCCTTATGGTCGGCAATCTGCCTGAGCTGCGCATTGAGCGCGGCGTATTTTTCACTTTCCAGGAAATTGCCCTCAAACATCCCATACTGAAACGGCGACCAGGCCTGCACCGTCATATCATGCAAACGGCAATACTCCAGAATACCCCCGTCGCGGTCGACGCCAGAGGGGCCGAACATATTGGCATGAATGGCAGTGTCGAGCATCGGCGTATGTGCTAAGCCAAATTGAACCTGGTTAATCACCAGGCGCTGATTTAAATGGCGGGACAACAAACACATGGTAAACGGGTTTTGGTTGCTTACGCCAAAATACCGGACTTTCCCCGCCGCCTTGAGCGTATCAAATGCAAAGGCGACCTCTTCCGGTTCCATCAGTAAATCCGGGCGGTGCAGCAGCAGAACATCGAGATAGTCTGTATTCAGGCGCTTCAAAATCCCATCTACCGAGGAGAGGATATGCTCTTTGGAAAAATCATAATATCCCCCGGTGATTCCGCACTTGGATTGAATGACAACCTTCTGGCGTATACCCGGACGGCTTGCCATGGCCTTGGCAAACAGCTCTTCGGACTTTCCTCCGCCGTAAATATCGGCATGATCAAAAAAATTGATACCCTGCTCGAGTGCCGTACCAATCAGCGTGTCAACCTGTTTTTCTTCGAGCGAACGCAGCCGCATGCAGCCGAGTGCAATCCGGGAAACTTTCAGGTCTGTATTATAAATTTGTACGAATTTCATAAAAACCCTCCGATCATTCGAATTATAGCTATTTAGTATAACACCCTGGAATTGGATGCGCAATTGTACCATCCGTGCTATTTTGGGCGTAGATTTTGTACAATTTGTTCTCTGGCGATTTACAAAGCCACCGTATCTATTGTATAATAAACCTTACTGTTGACACCGTTTTCTGACGGCACAGACAGCTGCCTGCTTTCCGGTGTGCATGGTAGAGCATACCGTGAGAAAAATCCCGCAGGGGCCAGTCATGGTTTGCGTTTCAAAACTCAACGGTGCCGATCCGCTTCTTCCGCGGCAGAGACGGTATGAATGGAAAATAAAGAAAAGGGGACGGAAAATATGGGTTACAAAGAAGAATTTATTCAGTTTATGGTGCGTTCCGGGGTATTAACGTTCGGGGATTTCACGACAAAGAGCGGGCGTAAGACCCCTTACTTTGTCAATACCGGTAACTATAAGACCGGTGAGCAGGCGGCAAGGCTCGGGGAATTTTACGCAAAATGTGTCACGGAAAATATCCCAGGGCATATCGATGCGCTGTTCGGCCCGGCTTATAAGGGGATCCCTCTGTCGGTTGCGACTGCCATCGCGCTAAGCAATCACCATGGAAAAAATGTCAACTACTGTTTTAACCGCAAAGAAGCAAAGGACCACGGCGAAGGCGGCACCATGGTCGGCTACAAGCTCAAAGACGGGGATAAAGTCCTCATCATCGAGGATGTCATCACGTCCGGCGCCTCTCTGCGTGAGTGCATACCAATCCTCAAGGAAGCGGCCAATATCGAGCTGCTTGGCCTGATTGTCTCGGTCGACCGCATGGAACGCGGAACGGGAGATAAAACCGCTATCCAGGAGGCCTATGACACCTACGGTATCAGGACCTATCCGATCGTCACCGTTCGAGAGGTCATCGACGCCCTCCACAATACGCCTGTCGACGGCAAAATCTACATTGATGACGAGATGAAGGCTAAAATGGAAACCTATCTCGACCAGTACTGCATCAAATAATTCCTACAAGCTAAAGCGCCCCTCCCTGGGCTGTTCAGGGAGGGGCGCTTATAATTTGGAACTCTTTTTCCGTCCGAATCCAAAAATGAGCGGAGAAACCAGGCTTCTTATTCAACCGGTCTGCACTGGGCCTCTCGAACGGCAATCCCGTTCCTTACGGCTGCGGGGATTCTTCCAGTTGTCCCACTTATCTGCGTTTCTGCCCGCGGAAAATCAGGCCCACGACCGTTGGTCCTGCATTGATGGAGATGGCGGCACCGATGCTGTAGTCCCCAACTGGGCCGTAGCCAAACTCCTTTTCCGCCAGCTCCCACATCTGCTTGCCGTAAGCGGGTTCGTCCCCGTGGACGAGATAGTAGGGAGTATCTCCCTGCTTACGTTCTTTGACGATTTCCAACATCTTCGGCACAATATTTTTGTCCCCGCGTACCTTGGCGACGATTTTCGTTTCCCCGTCAATAATGCTGATGATGGGACGCAGGCCGAGTACTTCCCCGACAAAGGCTGCCGCACAGCTGACCCTGCCGGATCTTTTCACATACTCCAGAGTATATGGTGCAAAATAAATTTCTACACTCGCAAAATAATCCTCCAGGTATTCGACCGCCTGCTCGGCACTTGCACCCTTTTGTACCATACGCGCCGCCTCGACAACCGGGTAGCCATATGCCATGGTGTACGCCAGGGAATCCACGATGTGAATCGGGAAATCCGCTTGTGTACACAGGGAATCCTCATAGAACATTTTCTTGGCAAGCTGCGCTGCGTCATAGATGCCCGAGCCCTTGGAGTTGATGGTGATGACGATGACCTCGTCAAATCCCGCCTGCTCGTACTCCTTAAATTTCTCACAGTACTGAAGCGCGTTAATCTGCGCGTGAGTCGGAATCGCCTGTGCACGTTTCAGCATTTCATAGAATTCTTCGTTGGTAAAGTCAATTCGCTCGTGGTACTCCTTCCCGTCCACCTGGATGGGGAGAGGGAGCACTTCAATCCCATATTCCTGTGATAACTCTTTCGGCAAATCGCATGCCGAATCCACAACAAATTTAATCATAACAAAATCCTTTCCTCCCTTTGGCTGACCATAGCCTTACCAATGGGGAAGCGTTTGTGCACCCTGCACTCAGGGCGCGTCATCCCATGAATACTTAGTAAGCTGCCCTTCATTTTTGAGCGCGGGGAAATCCCATTGCCGCAGCGCCTCATAAACCGCTACTGCCACCGTGTTGGACAGATTTAGGCTGCGTGCACTGCTTATCATCGGCAGGCGCACACAGTTGTCCGGGTGTTTAAACAGCAGTTTTTCCGGCAGGCCTGCGTCCTCCCGCCCAAACACCAGGTAGGTGTTGTCCGGGTAGCAAACATCCGTATAGCGGTGCTGTCCCTTGGTTGTAAAATAGTAGAATTTCCCCTGCGGATTCTTTTCAAAAAATTCCGCGAGGTTCGAATAATAGGTGATATCCAGCAGGTGCCAGTAATCCAGCCCCGCCCTCTTAAGCTTTTTGTCGTCGACCTGAAATCCCATCGGCCCCACGAGATGAAGCCTTGCCCCTGTCGCCGCACAGGTGCGCGCGATGTTTCCCGTATTTTGCGGGATTTGGGGTTCTACCAATACTATATTCAAAGAGGACAAATTCTTTCCCTCCGCTGCCGGGCATCCGCCCGAATTTATATTTTTTACAAATTGTATTATTAATGTAGTCTAATGCATTTCGTTTATTAATTGTATTTCCAGTCCCTGTTTTCTCGCCTGTCTTAACGTATATCCCGTTCCGGAACCGTATTGCGTAAAGCAGCAGGCAATCAGCAGGGAGGACTGCTCAACCAGATACCGATTGCGTGCCAGCAGACAGCCCTCATAGTACTTCTCACTGAGCACGGTTACTTTGTCTGCCCGCTCTAAAATTTCCTGATACAAACCGCCTCCTCCATGATCCCGATAGGGAACCGCACATTCCAGCATGATTTCCGGGTAAATCTCCCGGAAAGACAGCACTGCCTGCGCAGCCCACAGATCAAACCCGGGCGCCATTCCGCTGATAAAGCGGAGATATCCCCGCTCAATCGCCTGGTGGATTGCCCGGCACATATCGTATTTCAGCCGCTTTACCTCCGGAGCGGAATCCGCCCCCTCAAAGGGAAGACGTTCCGGCCGGTGCCCGGTAAAAGCGGCAGTCCGGCCCATCATGACAAATCGGTTCATTTCCCAGCTGCGATATCCAAAACAATTTTGGATAGATTCTCAATGTCAACATGGTTTTCCCTATTGAACTTGTCCCGATTGATATAACCCGAGAATTTATTTGTCCGGATAACCGGCAGGGCAGAGGACACACTCAGCTCCCGCTTGCGATAGGGAAACACCGTGACGGCATCAATCTGCGTTTTATAGATGTTGCGCTTGCTTAAGCCCTTGCGCAATGTCTCGACAATGGAATCGTTAACTTTGACCCAGTTTGGAATATACCATCTCTTATTCTTCTCATCGTCGCAGACCCAGTGCTCGTCATCCACATTACCGTAAATACTGCCGTTATCCTCAATCGTGGTGACAACAAGAATTCCAAAAATTCCCACGACCACATAGGGGACGACGATGGGCTTTTCCCCGATATCAAAGCGCACATCCTCCAAAATGCGATATTTTCTCAGACCGCAAAAACGGGAGAGCGTGGGCTTGATTTTGCACTTCGCGAATTTCCGTTTTTTGACCCGGTAAAAATGCAAAAAGACAAAAACCAACACGACAATGGCAACAACCACTGCCAAGGCGGCAGTAAGCAGATAAATCGGTTCCATCGATATCAAACCTCGTTTTTCTTAAAATCAGTACTATTTATCATATCATAAAACCTGCGGCATGGAAATAGCTTTCTGACACATGCTGGGAAAAATACCTGGGAATCCGGGCACCCTGTTTACACAGAATCAAAAACGCGATATGATAAGAAATATTTCCACAAAAAGGGGGCTTCCACCTCATGCGACGAGATTACAAAAAAATCCGCAGTGCCGCTGTTTTGCTGTCCTGCGCCCTGCTGCTCTTCATTTTCACTTTTACGGACCTGGACATTTCCCGCGCACTTTATGGGAATATGCCCCGCTTCGCGCGTTTTTTTGAAATTTACGGTTACCTTCCCTCCTGCCTGCTTGCCTGTGGGATGTCCGCAATTGGCTTTTGCACAAACAAAAGCGTCGTGAAAAAGCTCCATCGGGTTTTGGGCTACGTCCTATTTCCGCTGTGCAGCATCGCGGGATGTTCCTTCGGTTTGCTGGTCATATACCGAAAAGTATGGGAGATATCTCCGAACCCGTGGGCCCTTTTGGCCTGTGCAGCGCTGTTGACAGTGGTTTTGTTTTTCCTCGTCGGCCGGATCCCCTCTGAATGCCTAGACTCCTACCGGAAAGGGGCGATTGCCGCGCTGTTCGCTCTCATTCTGTTACTGCTGAGCGTGGAGGTACTCAAAAACATCTTTGGCCGTGTCCGTTTCCGGGAGATGACCGAGCCGTTTTCCGAGTTTACCCGCTGGTATATCGTAAACGGGCCGACCTCCCATAAGTCCTTTCCTTCCGGTCATACTGCCAATGCAGCGGCAGTCCTCTGCCTGACCCTGACCGCACAGAAAAAACGGACGAGACAGATCCTCTGGGCCTTCGGCTTTCTCTACATGCTGGTCATGGCGTTCAGCCGCATTATTGCAGGGGCGCATTTCGCTTCGGATGTACTCGCAGGCGGATTGATTGGTATCGGTTGTGTGCTGCTCAGCCGGAAACTATTTCACCTGCCGGCATAGCCGCCGGGATTCTAGCAAAATGGATGGAATCCCATACCAGAAACAGTGACAAGATAACGGCGAAGAACATTCCCCGCGGTTTTTGTTATGATAACCAACCCGCCGCGACGAGCCATGCATCTAACCCCGCGCAGGATATTCAGATCATCTCCTTTCAACCAGATTCCTTCATACTAATTTGACAAAACACACCGTAACCTCTTATCTGAGAATACGAAAAAACCACCCGGATGGGTGGCTGGCATCAATCTTTTGTTTTCACTCCCTAATAACCCTCATGATTTCCTGCAAAACTTCCTCGGTAGGTTCCCAAGTTTTAGGTTCATCCCCTGTCGGGTCAGGCGCTCCCAAGTCATTCATGCGGGCGAGAAACCTATCATGGCTTGACAACTATCAATGAGCCTGTTTTGTTCCTGTCTGCGAAACTCGTCAAAAGTTAGGGCTATCCCGCCCAGTTCTAGAGTGGATACACATTCGTGCAGTGGGGTGCACAATATTCCCCTCTTCCATTATGCAGGATATCCTCGAGAAACTCTATCACAGCAGATATTAAAGATAATATTATAAATCAATCTAAAGTCATACAAACCGATATTAAAAATAAAGGGCTTAATATCAGGACAGACATAGAAATGGGGTGATTCAGTGGATTGCATGCAAAAGGAAAGCTCTGCGAAATGGCCTATTAAGCCGTCCCGCAGAGCTTTTTCATGGCGGAGAGTCAGGGATTCGAACCCTGGGTCCCTTTCGGGACACAGCATTTCGAGTGCTGCACCTTCGACCACTCGGACAACTCTCCAATACGAATGGAACCTGTATATTATAGCAGTATCCTTTCATAATTTCAATCCCGTATTTACAGGAAAAAGACGGGAACTGTAGGTTGTACAATGATGTGTTACAGAGACAGATAAAATGAAATAGACAGTAGGTGCCGATTTTATTCTATCAGCGGAAAAAAGATAGCGAATAGGAAAGACCTGTGGTATGGTTGAGTTGTC
>UQSL01000048.1 GCA_900543705.1 uncultured Oscillospiraceae bacterium | reverse complement strand
ATCGGCAAATCCAACTGTGTCGCCATTTTCATCAACCAGCTCAGGGAGAAGGTCGGCGTGGTCTACGGCAACCCGGAGGTCACCCCGGGCGGCCGCGCGCTGAAGTTCTACTCCTCTGTGCGTCTTGACGTCAGAAGGGTCGAACAGCTCAAATCCGGTACCGAGGTCGTCGGCAACCGCACGAGAGTCAAAGTCGTGAAAAACAAGGTCGCTCCTCCTTTCAGGGAAGCGGAATTCGACATCATGTACGGACAGGGAATTTCCAAATCAGGAGAAACGCTTGACCTTGCGGTCAAGCTCGACATCGTCAATAAAAGTGGCGCATGGTTTAGCTACAACGGCGAACGCCTCGGCCAGGGACGCGACAACGTCAAGGTCTATTTTGAGGAGCACCCGGAGCTGATGGCGGAAATCGACGAAAAAATCCGGGAAAATGGGGATAAGCTTGTCGCCATGCGCGGCGCGGGAAAAATGAAGAAGTCACCCGTCCCGGTCAAGACCGAGACGGTCCCACCGGCTGGCAGCGCTGCTCCTGCAAAGTCCGCTTCCAAGGAAATCAAGGTGGATATCGAAGTGGATGAGGATCGGTAATGCGCATTACTGAGGCAAGACAGAAAAACGCCAGGTATCTCTATGTATACATAGAAGGGGAGTACGCCCTTGCCGCCCACACTGAGGCATTTGCCGCGATGGGACTGAAAGACGGGATGGAAATCACGCCGGAACAGCTCGAGGAGCTCAAAAGCCGGACAGATCTCATCAAGGCAAGGGAGCGGGCGTATGACCTGCTGTCCTATCGGGATTATTCCAAAAAGGAATTAATTGACAAACTCTCGAAAAAGGTGGAGCGTGAGGCGGCCGAGCTTGCCGCCGAGCGCATTGAGCAGCTTGGTTATGTGGACGACGGGGAGTATGCGAGAAAACTCGTGAGAAGCCTTTCCGGGGAAAAGATGCTCTCCGAGCGCAGTATCCGAAGGGAGCTTTCCCAGAGGGGAATTTCTGCGGAGCTTGCAGAGGAGGCTCTGGAAGAGCTTGAGGAGGACGATGTTGCGCGGATCCTGCGCCTCATCCATCGCAAATATGAACGAAAGCTCACCGATGACGCAGGTGTAAGGCGTACTTATGCTGCGCTGTTAAGAAAAGGATATTCCTACGGCGATGTGCGTAGGGCGCTGCAGCAATACCTTCAGGAGTCGGGAGAACAAGAGGAAATACCGCAAGAATAAGCGGGGTGCAATGCCGCGCCCTGCCGCATAATACAGGAGGAAAGAATGGCAACACGAGTGGGAATGATGTCTTTGGGCTGTCCGAAAAACCAGGTGGACGGGGAAATGATACTGGCAAAGTTCGCAAACGCGGGTTATGATATCTCCGACGACCCCGCGCTTGCGGACGTCGTGATTATCAATACCTGCGGCTTTATTGAGGACGCAAAGAAGGAGTCCATCGAGACAATTTTGGAGTTTTGTACCCTGAAAAAAGAGGGACGGATAAAGCGGGTCGTCGTGACAGGCTGTCTGTCGGAACGCTACCGGGAAGAGGTGGCAAAGGAGCTGCCGGAAGTCGACGTCATCGCGGGAATCGGCAAAAATGAGGACATCGTGGAACTCACCGAAAAGGCTTTGGCCGGGGAACACGTCGTGGAGTTTGACGATAAGGAAAAGCTCCCCCTCTCGGGAGATCGGGTGTTGACCAATTTGCCGTTTTACGCTTACCTGAAAATTGCGGAGGGCTGCAACAACCGCTGTTCTTACTGTGCAATCCCCATGATCCGCGGGCGCTACCGCAGCCGCCCGATGCAGGAAATCCTTGACGAAGCGCACAGGCTTTCGCGCAATGGAATTACCGAGCTCATTGTCGTAGCACAGGACCCGACCCGTTACGGGGAGGATTTATACGGGGAAAAGCGGTTACCGCAGTTGCTGCGCGAGCTTTGCAAGGTCGACGGGATCCGCTGGATCCGCACTCTGTATACCTATCCGGAGCGCATCACGGACGAGTTGCTCGATGTCATTGCCAGCGAGGAGAAACTCGTCAAATACCTTGATATCCCCCTCCAGCACTGCGACGGAGAGCTCCTTAAGAGGATGAACCGCGTGGGCGACAAACACAACCTGCTCGCGATGCTTAAAAAGATTCGGGAAAAAGTACCGGGCGTTTCCCTGCGCACCTCGCTGATTGTCGGTTTTCCGGGGGAGACAAAGGCGCAGTTTGCAGACCTCTGCGACTTTGTGAAGATGGCGAAATTCGACCATCTCGGCTGCTTTGCTTACTCTGCAGAGGAGGGGACCCCTGCGGCCTCCTTCCCTGACCAGATTGACGAGGAAGTGAAGCTCCACCGGGCGGAAGTTATCATGGATGAGCAGTATACCATCCAAGAGCGCAAGATGAATCAGCTTATCGGCAAGACACTCACCGTGGTGGCCGAGGGCTTTGACCGGTATGCGGAATGTTACTTCGGCCGCACGGAGCATGACGCGCCGGATATCGACGGCAAGGTGTTCTTCACCGCCTCCAAGGAGAATAAACCGAAGGTGGGCGAATACCTCATGGTAAAAATTACCGATACGCTTGACGGGGACCTCGTTGGCGAGCGGGTGGAAGAATAGGAGGGCAGGGGATGAATACTCCAAATAAATTGACGGTTTTGCGGATGATATTAATTCCGTTTTTCCTCTTTTTCCTGCTGTTCGAGATGCCGCACCATTATCTGTATGCGCTGATTTTGTTTGCCGTCGCCTCCTTTACTGACTATCTCGACGGGCACCTTGCCAGACGGGACGGAACCGTGACGGATTTCGGTAAATTTCTGGACCCGGTTGCGGATAAGCTGCTTGTGACCTCCGCGCTCATCTGCTTTATTGAGCTCGGGCTCGTCAGCAGCATCGTGGTCGTCATCATTATTGCCAGGGAGTTTATCGTCACCTCGCTGCGCATGGTGGCGGCAAGCAGCCAGGTGATTGCCGCAAACATCTGGGGAAAGCTAAAAACTGTCAGCCAGATGGTTGCCGTCTTCCTGGTTCTGCTGATGCAGGAGTGTTTGCAGGCGGGTCTTCTGCCGGATTCCTTCCCGGCAATGACTATCGGGCATGTGCTCTTTTGGATTGCCGCCGCGCTCACCCTTTTTTCCGGGCTTACCTACCTCAAGGACAACTGGAAATACGTCAATACCGCAAAATAATGATTCCTGTTGCCTGGAAGGGTTTTGAATAGTTGCCTGTCAGGAAACTTCATGTTACAATGGGGGGTATAGGATAACCGGGAGGTGTTTGTATGGAGGAACAGAAACTGCTCCAGGCCATCAGTGAAATGATGGACGAAAAGCTGGCGGCGCAGAAACGGGAATTGATTTCACAGCTAGCGGAACAGAAACAGGAAGTGATTTCACAGCTGGCGGAACAGAAACAGGAATTGATTTCGCAGCTGGCGGAACAGAAACAGGAAGTGATTTCACAGCTAGCGGAACAGAAACAGGAAGTGATTTCGCAGCTAGCGGAACAGAAACAGGAAGTGATTTCGCGGCTGGTGGAACAGAAACAGGAATTGATTTCGCAGCTAGCGGAACAGAAACAGGAAATTCTGTCGGAAATCAGGGAGTATATCTCCCAAAATAATGTGGCAATTGCGCAGATTGTCACCAGGGTCATTGAAGATACTCGGAATGAAATTGACACGGTAAAAGAAATCACAAAAGACAATATGTACAGCATTGCAGAGCTAAAAGCGAGAGAAAAACTTCAAGGATAATGGCAAGCGGACAGAATCATTCTGTCCGCTTGTTTTGTCACCGGTACTTCCTTTTTGGGGGGAATAGTTGGCGATGCCATAAAACTGAGCCGTCTGGGCGGGAATCCTCAGAAGATGGCGAAAAGAAAACCCTCCCCGGCGGGCCGAGGAGGGTGAAAGTCAGATAGTTCGCACTTTGTTGTAACTAGCTGAGAAAGAGAATCTGTGGGCCCTGCGGGGTATCCTTGACCTCGACGCCGAGCGCTTTGAGCTTGTCGCGTATGGCGTCCGCGGTTTTAAAATCCTTCGCCGCCCTTGCCGCGGTACGCTGCTCGACCAGCGCTTTCATTTCCTCGGAGATGCCGTCGTCCTCCTTGCGGTTGTAGAGCAATCCGAGCACGCCGCACAGTTCGTCAAACATTTTTGCCGCATATTCGAGGTATTCCCGGTTTTTCACCTGGCTTGAGTCGATTTGAGTGTTGATGTCCCTTGTGAAATCAAAGAGCACGGAGATGGCGTCCGCGGTGTTAAGGTCGTCGTCCATCGCGGCAATAAACTGCTCTCTCCGGGCGTCGATTTCCGCTTTGAGCTCTGCCAGACTGGACAGGGGTTCCTCGTTTGCGTTTTTAAGTACAAAATCAAGATTGTCCCGGCAGGTGTAGAGGCGTTCCAGCGCGGATTTGCACTGCTCGATAATCTCCACACTGTAGTTAATCGGACTACGGTAGTGGGCGTTGAGCATCATGAAACGGATGGGCTCATAGCCAAATTTCTCTGCGACGTCACGCACGGTAAAGAAGTTCCCAAGGGACTTGGACATCTTCCGGTTGTCGACGTTGATATAGCCGTTGTGCATCCAGTAGTGGGCGAACGGGACCCCGTGTGCACACTCGCTTTGTGCGATTTCATTTTCATGGTGCGGAAAAATCAAATCCTGCCCTCCGCAGTGGATGTCAATGGTGTCGCCAAGGTACTTCCCGGCCATGGCGGAGCATTCGATGTGCCAGCCCGGGCGTCCGTCCCCCCAAGGGGAGGGCCAGGACGGCTCGCCCGGCTTGACTCCTTTCCAAAGTGCGAAGTCCATCGGGTTTTCCTTGTGCTCGCTCACATCGATACGTGCGCCCGCCTCCAAATCCTCGAGCGGCTGGTGGGAGAGCTTTCCGTACGCCTCATCCTTGGCGGCGCGAAAATAGACGTCCCCGTTTTGCGGGTAAGCATATCCCTTGTCGACAAGCTGCTGGATGATATCGATGATGGCGTCGATGTTCTCCGTCGCCTTAGGATGTATGGTTGCCTGACGGACATTCAGGCCTTCGGCGTCTCGCTTGTACTCAGAGATGTATTTTTTCGCAATATCCGCGACGGTGACGCCCTCCTCGTTTGCACGGCGGATCATCTTGTCGTCAACGTCGGTGAAGTTCTGTACAAATTTCACTTCATAGCCGCGATATTCCAGATATCTGCGCAGCGCGTCGAACACACAAATGGGGCGTGCGTTGCCGATGTGGATGAAATTGTACACGGTCGGCCCGCAGGCGTAGATGCGAACCTTGCCGGGCTCGATGGTTTTAAGCTCCTCTTTCTGTCGGGTCAGGGTATTGAACACTTTCATTTTTTCTCTCTCCTTCGAGCTGTGATAGTCTTTTTTGAAGGGTTTCTATCTGGTAGCGCAGGGCGCAGAGCTCCTGCGACACAGGGTCCGGGATGTGAATCTGGTCAAGATCATAGCCGACTTTTTTGCCTCGCTTGCGCACCACTCTTGCCGGGACGCCGGCAGCGGTAGAATCCGCTTCCACGGCTTCAAGTACCACGGCGTTTGCCGCGATTTTGACATTGTCTGCAATGGTAAAGGGACCAAGTACTTTTGCTCCCGCGCCGACCAGGACGTTGTTGCCGAGCGTGGGATGGCGCTTTCCCTTATCTTTGCCGGTTCCGCCCAGGGTTACACCCTGATAGAGCGTACAATTTTCTCCGATAACGGTGGTCTCCCCGATGACAACGCCGCTGCCGTGGTCGATGAACAATCCTTTGCCAATGGTAGCGCCGGGATGGATTTCAATCCCAGTAAAAAAGCGGGCAAGCTGCGAAATCAGCCTTGCGAGGAAAAACAAGTGCCGCCGGTATAGTCTATGCGCAATTCGGTACCAAAACACCGCATGAAAGCCGGAATATAAAATGGCGGCCTCTAATTTGGAACGGGATGCGGGATCCCTCTGTCTGACGGCGGCTAAATCCGCCCGGATGGTATCAAACATGTTCATGCCTCCTGCATTGTAAAACCTGGGGTAAAAACTGAAATCGCCTCCCTATCTGCCTGAAAACACTCAGGCGATACGGAGGCGATTTCAATTTTCTGAAAACCCGCGGTTCCACTCCTATTTGTCACTTTCGAACAAACGAGCCCAGATAACGCCGGCTCACCGCGTACAGGGATACTAGGAATCGCTTCTATTCCCCCTGCATGCTTTACGGGTGCATTTCACGTCCGGCTCATCTGCGCGGATGCTTTCAGCCATGGGCTTCCGCTCTCTTTTCAGGGCTCAGGCACGTTACTTCTCCCATATCAAACGCATTTTGCATTATTCTACTGGCATTGTATGTTTAAAATACCACATTCGTTCCAAAAGCGCAAGGCCTTCCCAAAAGAGTTTTGGGAAGAAAAGTGATAAGGCTTTACAAGGATATGAAAACGTGCTATCCTGAAATATCCCCCACAGGGGGATATGAAGGGGGATTGACAATATGAGGCTTAAAGTGCGGAAAAGAGAAATGGGGCAAATCCTTTCCTTGGCGTTACCTGTCGCTGCGGAAAATATATTGCAGACTTTACTGGGTACCGCTGATACCTATTTTGCAGGGCAGATACACGATAATGCCATTGCGGCAATCGGTGTAACAAATTTGGTTATCAATATTTTTATTGCTCTGCTTACGGCGGTCAGCGTTGGGACAACGGCAATTGTGGCTCGCAATATCGGAAAGAAGGATATCAGGCGGGCAGGCCTTGCCATAAAACAGTCTATCCTGCTCGGTTTCGGGCTGGGAATTGCTGTGGGGCTTTTCAGTGCTCTGCTTTGCAGGCCGATTCTGCAAATTTCCGGGGCACAGGATGAAATCCTTACCTATGCAGTCCCCTATTATCTTATTGTGGCGGGGCCGTCCGTTTTCCTCTGCCTATCGATGATTCTCTCAAGCTGCCTGCGTGCGGCAAAGGACGCCAAGTCCCCGATGATAGCGACGGGCCTTGCAAACCTTTTAAATCTGGGGCTGGACTTTATGTTTATCAAGATGGGGCTGGGAATTGTGGGGCTTGGGCTGGCTACTACCATATCCCGGGGGGTGACAGTCGTAATTCTCCTGCTGCGCTTGAGAAAAAATAGAAATTTTGCTACACTGAAACTGAGAGAATGGCAGCCGGATTTCGAGATGCTTCGTGCCATATCCCGCATTGGGATACCGGCAGGGATTGAAAAATTGGTCATGCGTTTTGGGCAGCTTGTCTACAATGGGATGATTTTGTCCCTAGGGGCTTCCGCCTATGTGGCGCACAGTGTGGCCGGCACGATTGAGAGTTATTCTTATATCCCGGCCATGGGGTTTGGCGTTGCCGCCGCAACCTTTGTCGGCATCAGCCTTGGGGAAGGAAATGCGGAGAACGCCAGGCATCTGACATTTCTCTGCAACCGGGCTGCCACAGCCTGCATGGTACTGATTGGCGCTGTTTTCTATTTCTTTGCCCCACAGCTTGCCGCACTGTTCACACAGACAGAGCAGGTACTGGAAATGGTGGTACGGGTTTTGCGCCTGATTGCATTCTTCCAGCCGGTGTCCGCGTTGACACAAGTGCTGACGAGTGCTCTGCAGGGGGCGGGGGATACCCGGTTTCCAATGATTGCTACCCTATTTGGAATTTGGGGTGTGCGTGTCATAGGGGGATATTTGTTAGCGGTTTGTCTTGGATGGGGCCTTTTTGGTGTGTGGTGTGGCTATGCACTCGACCTTACGCTGCGGGCAGCTATATTACTGGTACGCTTTGAGCGTGGAAAATGGAGGCAGATACAGTTTGCCTGACAAGGAGGAATAGCATGGAAAAACAGGAAAAGAAGCCTCATGTACATGAGAATACAAAGGCGGTGATGAACCGCCTGTCGAGGGCGATCGGGCATCTGGAATCCATTAAACGGATGGTGGAGATGGGCAGGGACTGCAGTGAGATCCTCATTCAGCTTTCCGCCGTGCGCTCCGCGATTAACAATGTCGGAAAAATTATTTTGCAGGATCATATCAGCCATTGTGTCGTGGACGCTGTGCAGACAGGCGACCAAAAACTCCTTGATGACCTCAATGAGGCAATTGACAAGTTCCTGAAATAGAGATTAAAAATCCCCGGAAGGTTTTTCCTTCCGGGGATACTGCTATTCCTGATAATCCACGCAGGCACGGCGCACCACATAACGGTTCATCTGTTCCTTGATTTCCATGTGGATGGGATGTACCTGGTATCGCTGCAAAGCCGTTTCTTCGGTAAACAGGCTTACCAGAGCAATGTCAAATTCCCCGCCGTTCACATTTTGCCCGAGTTCAATAGAAATCAAGCCGTCATGCTTCATGTCCGCCGCGAGTGCGGAAAACCGTTTTTTTAGGTCAGCCACCGTTTCCTCCAGTTTTTCACCTTTGTATTCCGGAGAAAATCCGAGCAGCAAGATATGCTTGAGCATAAAAGTCCCTCCTGCCTTTTTCTTAAGTGTAGCACGATGCAAAAAAGATGCAAGGGCTGCGGACGAAGAAGGCCTTTCCTGTTTCAAAGTACCGTAGTACTTTCAGTAATATTACCATTTTAAAATAAAAAATGCCGCCCCCGCTATTGCAGGAACAGCACCCCTGGTGGACGATACAAGACTCGAACTTGTGACCCTTCGCACGTCAAGCGAATGCTCATACCAACTGAGCTAATCGTCCAGATTCATTGTCCGTTTCAGACTGTGCTATAAATTATAGCGTGTCCTGTTTTAAAAATCAAGAGCAAATTGAAAAATAAAATATACAGATATGTTTCCTGATTTTTGTGCAAAATGTGCTATAATATCCTGCAAACCCCTTTTTTATTCGCTCTCCAAGCGTTTGATGAGATGACGGGCAGATAAAAAAGGAATCAATTGGTCATAAGCCATGGAATCAAGAGGCAATGTGGAATACCAGAGGAAAAAATGCTGAGTTAAATTGTGTCTTTTCGTCAGAAAACAGAGTTTTCCCGTTACTTTGTACCGATTTTCTCCCGGAATGTCCTCTTGCTTATCGTCAATGAACAAAGTTGAAGATGTATTTCCACAAACATCTGTTTTATGCTATAATAATTTCGATTATTATCATTTGGGGTATCCCTGTCAATAGAAGAACAATGTGATTCCTGTTCCCTGGTACAAAGCGGGGCGGCGGAAAGGATATAGAATATGGTCATTATCGGGATTGACCCGGGCTACGCGATTGTGGGCTGGGGCGTTGTGGAATATGTGAGCAGCCACTTTCGGGTGATGGATTACGGCGCCATCACTACCCCGGCGGGAATGGCGTTTGAAGAGCGGCTCGAGCGCATCTATGATGAGATGATGCTCCTGCTCTCGCGCTACCATCCGGATGTGATGGCAATTGAACAGCTCTTTTTCTCCACCAACCAAAAGACCGGTATCGATGTGGCGCAGGCAAGAGGCGTCATCCTGCTCAGCGCAAAAAAGCAGCAGGTGCAGATGTTTGAATACACCCCGCTGCAGGTCAAGCAGTCCGTGGTCGGCTACGGGCAGGCGGTCAAAAAACAGGTACAGGAGATGACGCGCGTTTTGCTCTCCTTAAAAGCCGTCCCAAAACCGGACGATACGGCAGACGCGCTGGCGATCGCCATCTGCCATGCGCATTCCTCCGGTTCAACGACGAGTATCGGGCGGCTGCTCGGATCCACGAAAGGCAAGAGCCAGAAGCAGGCGCTCGCCGACTACTATGAGAAAGTATATAACGAACAGCAAAAAAAGAAGAGGATGAATAACAATGCTGTACAGTCTAAGAGGAATCCTCATCCATAAAGAGGACGGCATAGCCGTGATCGAGTGCGGCGGCGTGGGATACAAGTGCATGGTGACGCTCTCCACTCTTTCCAAACTGCCCTCTACCGGCAATGAGGTAACGGTCTACACGCACATGAACGTGCGGGAGGACGCCATCGATTTGTTTGGCTTTTATGAGATGGCGGAATTAAACTGCTTTAAGATGCTCACCTCGGTATCCGGGGTGGGGCCGAAGGCGGCGCTCTCCATTCTCTCCAATTTGAGCCCGGAGCGCTTTGCACTGTGTGTGGCGGCAAACGACGTCAAGTCCCTGACCAGAAGCCAGGGGATTGGGCCGAAGATTGCCCAGCGTATCATTCTCGAACTCAAAGACAAAGTGAAAAACGACGACATCGTCAAAGGGGTGGGAGATGCCGACGTGATTCCCGGCGGCACGCTCAGTTCCAATGCGGGGGAGGCGGTCAGCGCCCTGGTGGTGCTCGGTTACGCGCAGGCGGACGCGGCTACGGTCATTGCGAAGTTTTCACCCGATATGCCGATTGAAGAGATGATAAAACAGGGATTAAAACAGCTCGCGGGGCAGGTGTAACAGATGGACGAACAGGAAATGGATTTTGAAAACCGGATTGTCTCCCCGGAATACGAGGGGATGGACAGCGACGTTGAGTTTACCCTGCGCCCGAAAACTCTGAACGAATACATCGGGCAGAAAAAGGCTAAGGAAAATCTCTCGGTCTTTATCGAGGCGGCCAAGGGCAGGGCGGAGGCGCTCGACCATGTTCTGCTCTACGGCCCTCCGGGACTTGGCAAGACGACCCTTGCGGGCGTCATAGCCAATGAGATGAACGTCAACGTACGCATTACCTCCGGCCCGGCGATTGAAAAGCCGGGCGATTTGGCTGCGCTTCTGACAAATTTAAATGAAAACGACATCCTCTTTATCGACGAGATTCACAGGCTCTCCCGCAGTGTGGAGGAAGTGCTCTACCCGGCAATGGAGGACTATGCGCTCGATATTATTATCGGCAAGGGCCCGGCGGCTCGCTCCATCCGGATTGATCTGCCGCCTTTTACCCTGGTGGGAGCGACGACGAGAGCGGGACAGCTCACCTCCCCGCTGCGCGACCGCTTCGGCATCCAGCTTCGGCTGGAGCTCTACACCTATGAGGAACTCAGCGAAATCGTGACAAGAAGTGCTGGAATCCTTGGGGTACAGGTGGACGGCCGAGGCGCCTACGAAATTGCCAGACGCTCGAGGGGCACGCCGCGTATCGCCAACCGCCTGCTCAAACGTGTGCGTGATTTTGCGGACGTCATCGGCAACGGGATTATCACCGAGGAAATTGCGGACGAGGCGCTCAACCGCCTGGAAATCGACGACCTGGGGCTGGACAGCACCGACCGGAGGATGCTCGAAGCCATCATCACCATGTACGGCGGCGGCCCGGTGGGCCTGGATACGCTCGCTGCGGCCATCGGAGAGGAATCCATTACGCTTGAGGATGTGTACGAGCCCTACCTGATGCAGATCGGGTTTTTGAGCCGCACCCAGCGCGGGCGCTGTGTCACGCCGCTTGCCTACTCCCATCTCGGTATAGTCATGCCGGGCCAGCAGAGCTTTGACGGGATCATCCCCTCGAATAACTAGGAGAATGCCTCATGAGATGTGCAACCGATTGGAAAGACTATGAGATTTTAGATACATCCGGCGGGGAAAAGCTGGAGCGGTGGAAGGACTATCTCCTCATCCGCCCGGACCCCCAGATACTTTGGAACACCCCCCACACCGACCCGATGTGGAAGCAGGCGCACGCACGCTACCGCCGCTCCAACACCGGCGGCGGGAAGTGGGAAGAATATAAACCGAAACCCGAAAGCTGGCAGGTCTCTTACAAGGGTCTGAACTTCCATATCCGGCCGACCGGGTTTAAGCATACCGGGCTGTTCCCGGAACAGGCGGTCAACTGGGACTTTTTGCAGAAAAAAATCCGGAACGCAAAACGGGAAATCAATGTCCTCAACCTCTTTGCCTATACCGGCGGCGCGACACTTGCCTGTGCGCAGGCGGGCGCGAAAGTATGCCATGTGGACGCCTCCAAGGGCATGGTGCAGTGGGCAAGGGACAACGCCGCGCTCTCCGGCCTGGACAACCATCCAATCCGCTGGATCGTGGACGACTGCCAGAAATTTGTCGAGCGGGAAATCAAGCGCGGCAGGCGCTATGACGTCGTTATCATGGACCCGCCTTCCTATGGCAGAGGGCCGGGCGGCGAGGTGTGGAAGCTCGAAGACCAGATTTATCCCCTCGTCAGCCTGTGTACGAAGGTACTCACGGACGACCCGCTGCTCTTTTTGCTCAACTCCTACACCACGGGGCTTTCCCCATCGGTCATGGCGTATCTGCTGAAGGTTACAGTCGGGGAGCGCTATGAGGGCAAAGTCTGGGCGGATGAAATTGGCCTCCCGGTGAAAGACAGCGGCGCGATGCTTCCCTGCGGTTCCACCGCCGTGTTTGAAAGAGGATAAATCCATCATACTGGGAGAGCGGGTCCGACCGCATGCGGCGGGCACCCTACTCCCAAGGATAGAGGTAGAAAAGAATATGCAGAAAATCATTGAAACGCAACACCTCACGTTTGGCTATCCGAAAGAGGACGATACTTTGGCCGAAGTGCTACATGGCATCGACCTGTCCATTGAAAAGGGGCAGTTTGTCGCCGTGCTCGGACACAATGGCTCGGGTAAGTCCACCTTGGCAAAACACTTCAACGCGATTTTGCTACCGAGCGGGGGAAAGGTCTATGTCGCCGGCTTCGATACCTCGGAGGAGGACAAACTCTATGACATCCGGCAGAATGTCGGCATGGTATTCCAAAACCCGGATAACCAGATTGTCGCCACCATTGTGGAGGAAGACGTCGCGTTCGCACTGGAAAACCTTGGCGTCGAGCCGACGGAAATCCGCAAGAGGGTGGACGAGGCTTTAAAAGCCGTCGGGATGTATGAATACCGCGGGCATGCGCCGCATCAGCTTTCCGGCGGACAAAAGCAGAGGGTGGCGATTGCGGGCATCATTGCGATGCGCCCGCAGTGCATCGTGCTCGACGAGCCGACCGCCATGCTGGACCCGAGAGGGCGCAAGGAGGTGCTCCGGACAATCAAGCAGCTTAAAGAGGAATACGGCATTACGATTGTCCTCATCACCCATTACATGGAAGAGGCGGTGCAGGCGGATCGCGTGATTGTCATTGACAACGGCAATCTCCTGCTCGACGGAACCCCGCGGGAGGTCTTCTCCCATGTGAAATTACTCAAAGAGGTGGGGCTCGACGTTCCACAGGCGACGGAGCTTGTTTTTGAACTGCAAAATGCCGGGGTTTCTTTTCCGGACGGGATTTTGACCGAGAGCGAATGCGTGAATGCGATCTTGAACTGGATGGGGGGAGCAGCATGTCGGTAATCAGGACGGAGGAGCTGTGCTATGTTTACTCTCCCGGAACTCCGTTTCAGAAAACGGCGGTCGACCATGTCTCCCTGGAAATTGAGAAAGGGGAATTTGTCGGCGTCATCGGGCATACCGGTTCGGGCAAATCAACGCTGATTCAGCATTTCAACGGCCTGCTCAAGCCCACCGCCGGGAAAATCTATTTAAACGGCAAGGATATGTGGGAGCAGGACACCGACATCCGCAAAGTACGCTTCCAGGTGGGGCTGGTATTCCAGTACCCGGAGTACCAGCTCTTTGAAGAGACCGTGTTTAAAGACATCGCCTTCGGCCCGGCCAACATGGGCCTTTCGGAGGAGGAAATCAAGCAGCGTGTGTACGAATCCGCGGAGTTTGTCGGGCTTTCCAAAGATGTGATGGAAAAATCCCCATTTGAGCTCTCCGGCGGGCAAAAGCGCCGGGTCGCCATTGCTGGCGTGTTTGCCATGAATCCGGAGGTGCTCATTTTGGACGAGCCGACCGCGGGACTTGACCCAAAGGGGCGCGAGATGGTGCTGCGGCAGATTTCCGAGTACCACAAGGCGCGCGGAAACACCGTGCTGCTCGTCTCCCATAGCATGGAGGACACCGCCAAATATGCTCAAAAAGTGCTGGTCATGAACCAGTCCAAGATTTATCTGTATGACACGGTGGACAACGTCTTTTCCCACGCGCAGGAAATCGAGGCGCTCGGGCTCGACATCCCGCAGGTGACAAAGATTTTCTATGCGCTGAAAAAGCAGGGGCTTGACGTTTCCTCCAACATCTATACTGTCGAGCAAGGCAGGCAGGAACTGCTCCGCTTGAAACAGGCAAAGGAGGGGAAATAAGATGCTCAAAGATATCACTTTAGGCCAGTATTTCCCCGGGGAATCGGTTATCCACCGGATGGATTCCAGGGTAAAAATCATCCTCACGATTGTCTACATTGTCATGCTCTTTGTGGCAAACAACATCGCGGGCCTTGCCCTGTCGGCCGTGTTCGCAGGCATGCTCTATGTCATCGGGAAAATCCCGATGCGGATGATTCTCAGAAGCTTGAAGCCGGTCATCCCGATTGTCATTTTTACGGCGGGGCTCAAAATGTTCTTTTTTTTGGGGGAAGGGGAGCCGCCCTTTTTCTTGTGGGTGTTTTAAATGTATCAGGAAGGGCTTTATACCGCCGGGTTTATGGCGGTGCGTATCGTCTGCCTGATTGCGGGGACCTCCCTGCTGACCTATACGACCTCGCCGATCACCCTGACGGACGGCATCGAAAGCCTGCTCAAGCCGCTGGAAAAAGTCCACTTCCCGGCGCATGAGCTGGCGATGATGATGACCATCGCCCTGCGCTTTATCCCGACGCTGATTGAGGAGACGGATAAAATCATGAGTGCGCAGAAAGCGCGCGGCGCGGATTTGGATTCCGGCAACTTGATGCAGAAGGTAAAATCCCTGATCCCGATTTTGATTCCGCTGTTTGTCTCCGCCTTCCGGCGGGCGGACGAGCTGGCGCTCGCGATGGAATGCCGCTGTTACCGCGGGGGCTCCGGACGCACGAGGATGCGCCAGATGAAGCTGTCCGGCGTGGACGCGGGCGCGACCGCCGTGCTGCTTATCTCCCTGGCGGTTGTGATAGCTACGAATTTTCTGATTCCGGCGGTGATTTGAATTTGGCACGTAATCTGCTCACACGGTGCCGTTACTGCGGTGCCGCCTACCATGGCTTTCAAATACAGAATAATGGCGATACCGTCGCGGCAAGGCTTATGAAGGCGATCAAGCAGGTGACGGGAGAGGTTTCCCCCACCATCGGCTGTTCGCGGACGGATGCGGGTGTGCACGCAAACGAGTATTACTTCAATTTCCATACGGATTCAAAAATCCCGCAAGAACGGCTTCCTGCCGCGCTCAACGCCTATCTGCCTTACGATATTGCGGTGACGGACTGCCGGGAGGTACCGGAGGGTTTCCACGCGCGTTACAACGCCGTGGGGAAAGAATACTACTACCTGATTCATAATTCACCGGTGCGCGACCCGTTTTGTGAAAAGCTAAAGTACCATTACCGCTACCCGCTGGATGCTGAAAAACTCAACTGGGCGGCGCGGGACTTTGTGGGGACGCACGATTTTTCCGCGTTTTGCTCCGCGGGCAGCAGCGTAAAAGATACGGTGCGCACGATTACCTATGTCTCGGTGGAACGGCAGGGGGAATTGGTTGTGTTCACCGTGCGGGGGAAAGGGGTTCTGTACAACATGGGGCGCA
>UQSL01000047.1 GCA_900543705.1 uncultured Oscillospiraceae bacterium | reverse complement strand
ATTTTCCTACATCAGGGGGCTTTTGTCCATTGTCCATTTTTACTGGTCCTGTTCAGCTTGAGCGGGAGGGCTTGGAATCTCAACTAACGAAGCTGTGCAATCAGATACACGATGACCGGCATCAGGTAGAGCAGGGCGAATACCGCCCCTCCCAGCACGGAGAGCACGATAATAGCCGGTTTTTGGAGGAAGGCAAGCTGCAATTTACCCCGTCGCCGGAGCAGGACAAGCGCGGCAGTGAGCAGCACGCCAAATCCAGAGAGGAGCAGGCCCGTGCGGAATCCCGGCGGCAGGTAGGTGATGGAAATCTGATTTTCCCCGGCCTCGAGCGGTACGGCCAGAAAGGTGTCGAACACGCGGGAGTACTCCCGCACCTCCCCGTTTACCTTTATGGTATAGCCTTTATCGTATGGGAGGCTCAAAAACAGGGTATCCCCCTCCGTGGCATCCGCTGTGCCGGTGATTCTCCCGTTTTGTACGTTTAAATTTGCCGTCGCGGCGGAGGATACCGCCTGTTCCACCCGGCCGTCGTCCATCGAATAGACGCCAAACGAGCAGACGTCCACATCTTTCAGCACCCGCACAGTGATAAAGAGTTCCTCTTTGGTGTTCTCTTTTAGGGTGAGCAGACCGTTTGAGCTCTGGCTCGGGTATTTTCCGGTGACCGGTGTCCCGTTTACCAGTACTTCAAACGACCCGTAATAGGCCTGCCTGAGCGCATTGCTTGTGGAACCGAAACAGTCGAAATAGACGGTGCGTTCCTTCTCAGTGGCGGGCAGGATATACTCGAGCACCCCATTCTCTTCTCCCGTGCGAGTAAGATGATAATTGCCGTCATAGTACATATCCACGCCGGATACATAGTTTGGGCGGTACTCAGAAAACAGGGTTTCCTGTGTTCCAAACAATGCCTGGAATACTTGTTCGTTGACATAGGGCCGCTGGATCATCGGCAGGGATTCCTGCCCGCTTAAATCCGAATGTGTGATAATACCAAGAGGTAGGGAAAGGGCGTTTTTCGTGATTTGATAGATTCCATTGGAATAAACCGCATCCGATTCGGTTAATACGTCCTTTTTTTCAATGGTATATTTGTTTTGAAGCAGGGCGTCGCTGAACAGTGTGCCCCCGATGGAACTTACCTCCATCCAGTAGGAGGAGTAACCGAGCTTTTTGATCCCGGACATGAAATACTCCGAGGTCAGGGAGGTATAGTGGTTTAAGGTCGGGTAGCCGAGCGCGCCTGTGAGGTTCACGTCGTAGTTCTTCTCCTGGTTTTTTACCCGGTAGAAGCTGTCGTCCGAAATCCTATCCTCCAGGTCCATGACGCTGCGGTAGCTAAAATCCTGCCGCTGCGGGAAAAACGTCATCGAGTAAAAGACGCTCTCCACAGTCACGAGCAGGCAGAAAAACAGACAGAGCGTCCGCCTGGTCAGCGCCCCGCCGCGGTACATCAGGTAGCAGGCGACATATCCGCCCGCCATCAGCAATGCAAAGAGCAAAAACAGCGAAAGGGATTGGCTCGACCCCCACAGAGTACGCACATAGGGGGTCAATTCCCGCTTATGCTGGGAAAGCAGGGTAATGACTGCCGCCAGCGAAAGTGCCAGGAAGGCAAACCCTGCAAAAACCGCCCATTTCTTCGAATGACCGGACTCGAGCGCAGGACGCTTTGCCAACGTATCAGCAAGCAGGATGAGCCCTAGGAACACGGTGATATAGCCGTACCGTCCTGGAAACGCCTGATAGCTCCCGGTATGCCACATTTTGTTGATAGGCTCGATGATAATCGGGATGAGAAGCAGCAAAAAGGAAAAGAGGATTACTTTAAAATCCAGGCTGCGTTCCAATCCAAAGGCGGTACAGCATACCCGATATAAAAAGACTGGAACCAAGCAGGAAGTACACAAAAGCAGCATGCCGATGGTATCCGTCCGGGTGAGAAAATCCCCCTGGGAAAGGCTGACAAACAGGTTTTCCCCCCGGGCGGAGCCAAAATATTGGAGCAAAGAGGGCAGCCAGACAACCGCTGTGCACAGCCCGGCACAGATGGTTCCCAATCCCAAGGAGACCACCCGGCCCGAGATTCCATCCTCCCTGCTGTGAAAATAAATCCACAAGCAGCTGCACAGCACCAAAAAGGCGAGCACCATATAGCTGAGATAGAAATGGATGACAATCATCCCTGCAAGGCACATCGTATAAGGCCAAAAGCGCCCAGTCCTCGTCAAATATCTCAAAGAAAGCAGCAGCAGGGGAAACAGATACATCATGTCCAACCAGATGACATTCTGGTAAAACAGCATGACATACCCACAAAAGGCATAGGCCACGGAAAGCGCTGTGGTAAACCCGGTTTCAAGCTTTGGAAACACCCGGTCAAAGAAGAGGGAGGCTGTCATCGCGCATACCATCATCTTGAGTAAAACCAGGATATTCATAAATACCATCATGTCGGCCTTGTCAACAAAGACAGTCAGCAGGGAAAAGGGGCTTGCGATGAAAAACAAAAACACGCCCCAAAAATTCATTCCGCCGGCATTTTGCTGACTGAGCAAAAATCCCGTTTTGCCAAGCAGCATGTCCCGCAGCTCATTGAGCAGAGGGATTACCTGCTGGGTCATGTCTCCCCACGCAATGGAAAAGTCTCCAAACGGATACAAGCCACCCACCGCGTAGACAATGAAAAGGATACAGCCCGTTGCCAGAACCGGCAGCCCGATTTTCAGTATTTTTTTCATACTGGTACCTCGAAGTTCATTTTTTCGGTTTTCAGTGTAGTTTATTCTTTTAGAAAACGCAAGGAACCAATTGTAAATTATACCCTTTTGATTTGGAAAAAAAGCGCATTTTCCGTCGTATTCCCTCGAATAATCTGGTTTTTGTCCCGGTGGTTAAAAACAGATTAAAAACCCATGGGAAACCTGTCTCTTTCTCTTCCAATACCAAAGAAAGCGCCGTATCCCAAAAAGGATATGACGCTTTCTGCCTGCATGGTTCTCTTTTTTCTCTTTCTCCGATCAGCTGAGGCTGTTTTCCTCCAGCTGGCTGTCCATATCGCGGACTACCTGTAATTCGCTGTTTGAACCGTCCTCTCCGCCCGGAATCTGCGGCTCGTTTTTGTACAGCAGTTTGAGGAAAATCGGCGTTGCGATTGTAGAAACGATAACGAGCACGATGACCGCCGCAAACAGGGAAGGCTGGATAATTCCCGCACTAGCTCCCTTTTGTGCAACAATCAAGGCGACCTCGCCGCGCGACATCATGCCGACGCCGATGCGAAGCGCATCTTTGTTATTAAAATGGAACGGCTTTGCCGCAAGCCCGCAGCCAAGTATCTTGGTCAGCAGACCCACAGCCGTGAGAATAATCGTAAACCACAGCATGTCAATGCCGACTTCCCGCAGGTTGGTGTTGATGCCGATGCTTGCAAAAAAGATGGGCCCGAAAATCATATAAGAGGTGACGTCAATTTTACGAACAATGTAGCTGGTGGAGCGGATGTTGCACAGGATGATACCCGCAAAGAATGCACCGGTAATATCAGCCACACCGAAGAAATGCTCCGCCACATAGGACAGCAGCAGACAGAACACCAGCCCCAGAATTGGAATACGGCGCCGCTCGATCTTGTTTTTTTCCAGCTTTTGAAACAGGATATGTGCGCCGAACCCGATGAGCAGCACAAAGATAAAAAAGCAAACCGTGCTGATGATCACCTGAAGCGGGCTGCCGGCAGAGCTGTCCTTCATTCCGATGACAAAGGTGAGCACCACAATGCCGATGATATCGTCAATAATGGCGGCACCCAGGATAGCCGTTCCAACGCGCCCTTTGAGTTTTCCGAGCTCCCTGAGCGTCTCCACCGTGATGCTGACCGAAGTTGCAGTGAGGATAACACCGACAAAAATGCTTTCGATAAATTCCGGGCTTCCCACCGGAGAAAACCCGTAAAACAGGCTGTAAACCAGCCAGCCGCCCCCCAGGGAGACCACAACTCCCGCGACTGCAATGACAAACGCTGCTAAGCCTGTTTTCTTCAGCTCCTGCAAATCCGTTTCAAGCCCCGCAGTAAACATGAGCATGATGACGCCGATTTCCGCCATTTTTGCAATAAAATCGCTCTCATGCACGATGTTGAAACAGCTTGGCCCGATTAGCAGTCCCGCAAAAATAGCACCGACCACCTGCGGTAGGCTGATTCTTTTGGTCAGCAGCCCCAGCAGCTTGGTCAGCAGCAGGATTATCGCCAAATCGAGAAAAAATCCATAAGACAGCATTCTCGTTCCCCTTCCTTTTTCCCACAAATTTAGGCCCCGCCAGGTTGCGTTCCGGCAGAGCCGTATTCTCGTTTATGCCTGCACTCACGAAATTCACTCGCACAGCCTTAGATAACCGGCAAAAGTATTTCTTTGCCGCAACACAAGCGGGTTCTTTTTCCACCATGTCCGCATGCAGGTGTTCACGCAAAATGTTCCCAGGGCATTTACTGCCCATATAAATTGTAGTATAATTGGATACAGAATTCTGTGATTCTGATGACATGCAGCGATTTCTGTTTTGTACAATCATTCCTCACAGATGCGTCCGTACTTTGTTATTATTTCCGGACGTTTCCGTATTTATGGGATGGTTCCGCTACATTTTATCATCTTTTGATGATTTTAATCTGTGATTCTAATGACAAACCGAGGGATTCACCATGACTGAGGTATTTTCCACTATCAAAAACTGTACCCTGTTCGATGGATTTTCCGAACTCGAAATCCTGACCGTTCTCTCCGAGCTGGGATACAGTATCAAAAGCTACGCCGCCGGGCAGACCATTTACCATGATGACCTGGACCGGCCGGGCAGTCTCGGCTGTGTCTATCTGATTGTGAGCGGGGAAATCTCCCTCGCTTTGCTGCGCGACACGGTACTTGAGCACCAATTGCGCATTCTCCGCGCAGGGAGCATCTTCGGCATTGTCCTCGCGTTCAGCGGCATTCGCCACATCCCCTATTCCTACCGCGCGGTCACGGATACGGTACTCATGCGCATCCCTGTTTCTTTTTTTCATGCGTCCAACGGCACCGGAAGGAGCCTGCACACCCGTGTTTTGCTCAATTTCCTGCGCATTACGGAGGACAAGGCAGCCTTTTTGTACCAGAAAATTTCCTGCCTGAAATCCCTGACGGTACGTGAACGCATTGTGAAATATCTCTCCACCCTGTCGCAGGAGGAATCGGCTTACCCCGGCTATACCCGCTCCCAGCTTGCCAATTACCTTGGGATTTCCAGGGAAGCGCTTTCCCGCGGGCTCTCCGGTATGCAAAAGGAAGGTCTGATTGAAGTGCGCAAAGGGGAAATCAAAATTTTGGACAAGGACGCCTTTGCCCCTCCCAAAGAGAAGAATCCGGAGAGGGCCTCCGCGAAAATTCGGCGTTTTCCTGCGGCAGCTGCGGCAAGCTCCTCGTTTTTGCGTACACTGCCGCTGTTTGAGCGCCTTTCTACTGTGGAGGTCAGCCGGTTTGTTCAGCTTTCCCATGCGAAGTTCATCCATGTCCCGGCGGCGGAATACCTGTATCGGAGAGGCGACACCGAGGGAAAGCTTTACCTTGTGCTCGACGGCACCCTCTCGCTGTTGTTTGAACGGTGTGATTCGCACCCCCACCTTGTGGTACAGATAAGCTCCGGGGAGCTGACCGGGGATACTTCTTACTTTTCCTCCCGCTCCCATTTTGACATCTCCTGCAAGGCGGAGACTGACTGCAGGGTTATGGTTATCCGGGGGGAAGACTTTTCCGAACTGTTTAACGGGCGGTATGAGGAACAGGAGACGATCCTCAACAACCTGTTTACCATGATGAGCCGCAAAATCTCCGTTTTGCGCGACAAGGTTCACCTGCTTTCCAACCCGGCTGCGCGTCAGCGGATTATCTGGTATCTTTACTCGCTGATGGAACGCGAGGGCACTTCCCATCTGAATCCGCCGCTGAGCCGGGAAAATATGGCGCGCTACCTCGGCATTTCCCGCCCTGCCCTGTGCAAGGAGCTGCGGATTCTGGAAAACCAGAATATTATCCGTGTCCACCGCGGTACGTTCGATATCCTAGATACCGAGCGCATTGAACCGCTGAGAATATAACCCTTTGCAGTAACCCTATCGTTACAGACAAATAAAGGAGGATTTTCATGACCACAAAACATTTCACCCTGACCGTCACCGGAAAGGGCGGGCACGGGGCCATCCCCGCCGTCACCATTGACCCGATCGTCGCAGCAAGTGCTGTTGTCCGCGATTTGCAGATACTGGCGCAGAGAACCGGAGACGCGCTTGTCTCCTTCACCCGGATGGATACTGGCACCAAGTTCAATGTCATTCCAAACGATGCGATAGTTGCGGGTCAAATCAGCTACGGTAGCGAGCAGACACTTGAAAAGCTCAAAGCCGGTATTTCCCACACCGCGGCCGCTTACCGCACAACACTTGACTTGTGTTTGGAATAGGGGAGGGGAACAGAGGATGGACATCAAAAAGCTCATTACCGACCAGTTTGAGGAAATGGTCGCTTTCCGCCGCGACCTGCACCAGCATGCGGAGCCGAGCGGAGAGGAAATCCGCACCGCTGCCCGCATCTCGGAGGAACTGACCAAATCCGGCATCGAACATGTTGTGACCCCTTTTCATGCGGTCATCGCCACCATCCATGGGAGAGGGCCGGGGAAAACAGTCGCCCTGCGCGGCGACATTGACGCGCTTGCCATGCCGGAGGAAACCGGGCTACCCTTTGCCTGCCCCACCGGCAAGGCAATGCACGCATGCGGCCACGACGGGCATGCAACCCAACTTCTTGCCGCGGCGAGGGCGTTAAACCAGATAAAGGACAGCTTTCCCGGCACGGTCAAGCTGCTGTTCCAGCCCGCAGAGGAGTCCTGCCGGGGCGCAAAACAGATTGTGGAAAACGGATTCCTCGACGATGTGGACTGTGTGTTCGGTGAACACGAACACATCGGGCTGCCTGTTGGCGAGGTGGACATCGAGCCAGGTGTGCGCCACTCCTCCTCCCGCACGTTTCTGATTGACCTTGTTTCAGACAGTGCTGAAAGCTCGAATGTCGTGCCGGCCGCCTGTGCCGCTCTGCTCGATATGCAGACGCTTTCCAGCCGGGAAACCCCGCCGGAGGAGATGTTCGTCTTTTCCATGTGCGATATCCACGGCGGAATCGACCCGAAAACAGGGAAGGATACCATGCACCTGGAAGGCACCTGCCGCACCTTTAATCCCGCCATCAACGCCAAGGTGGAGGAGTGGACCCGCCGAATTTTCATCGAGACCTGCGCCGCCTATGGGGTCACCGCGACGGTGAATTCCGAGTGCATCACCGATTCGGTCGTCAACGACCCGGAGATTACCGCAATTGCAAAGAACGCGCTCATTACCCTGTTCGGCAAGGAGGCTGACCATCCGCTTCCGCCGACCACCGGCTCCGAGGATTTCGCCTACTACCTGACCAAGTGCCCGGGTGCGTTTGCCAACATCGGCACCAATACCCCGGACAACAAGTACATCTACCCGAACCATCACTCCAAGTTTGACTGTGACGAGCGCGGGATGATTGTCGGAGCTTCGCTCCATGTCCAGTTTGCCTATGACTATCTGACCAGAGAATAAAATTCTCCTGAAAACATCCCCGTATCCGATGGATTCGGGGATGTTTTTTCCTTGCTTTCACTGTCAGATGACCAGTTTCATGACAAAAAAATGCAGTTTGGAAAATATAATAACACATATCAATTTTTATTGTTTGGTTTTTTCTCGCTGCTTTCTCCTCTTTTTCGAAAACAGGCTTCTCACAAGCAGCAGGATTCCCACCGCGATAAACATCAGCGGGATCAGGGTCCACAACCCAAACGATTTTACCGTTTCGAGAAGGGACATAGTCGTTCCATTTTGAAATAAGAGAATGCCGATTCCTACAATTACAAGTTTTGCTCCGATATAAGTTCCAATGACGTCAATTTTAAATCTGTCAAAATAGCCCAATACAGTAAGTGCCCCAAGTACAAATGTAAGGGAACCCAGAAGAAAGAATACACCCATAAATATGAATATGTTATTGCGATTCGTCCCCACAAGAACAGCTTTTTCCGGATTATCCGGGTTATACCGCACTTCCCGGATACTGTTTTGCGGGGGAATGTAATTTGTGCCATAGTCTGTTGTAATCAAATATTCCTGCCCATCCGCTTCGTAACGATAGGTCAGTTTATAGAGTGTTCCATCCTGATCGTTGTCAGAAACTTCATAATCCAGATAGTACCCGTTTGTTGCAATATAATGTTTTGTCTCTTGATTAAATACATAGGTATCCTTGATTCCAAAAAACAGGAGTAAGACACCCATTAGAAATATGATCAGGACAAGTATACTGCCCCCGATAATTCTAAAATTAAATTTCACTTTTCTTTTCGATGTTTTGAATCTTTTTTTGTCGTGAAAAAGCTCTTTTTCACGATAGCTATTCCAACAATCCAAAAGGGGATCGAAAACAAAGGCAAGACATAATCTTTCCTCTTGATACTCACATAGCACCAATAAATCAAAATGCCAAACCAGAATGCCAAAAAACTCCCGATAAATATTTTATCAAATATCTTACTGTAATCCGGTTTTTCCACAATCGTAGCGATATTTTTTCCCAACGAAGCAAAACTGCAGACCAGGAATGGAATCAGAACAATTTTTCCATTTGGTGTTTTCACAAATAAACAGATCAAAAGGATTGTAATCAGGAGCGGGCGAATCAATCTCCCAGTCGAAATCCCCTTCTTATTCATACTATCACCGCCTCCGGCATCTCAAGTTACTGTCCAATGACATCATATCATAAAATCATGAAATAGGAAACGCAACGATACCCCGGCGGAGCCGATCCCCCTCTATGATTTCTTTTCTGCTATATTTGGTAAAAGGCGGGCTGCAAAGCTAATGACTAGAGGACCTCCATAAAAAGGAACCTCAAGGGCCTGCGCGCAGCGGCGCTCTATGAAGAGGACCGCAATCTTCCGCTGAGAAAATCTCATGAGAACCCCGTCGTCAAGGAACTGTATGCTTCTTATTTCGGCGAGCCGGGCAGCCACAAGGCGCATGAAATTCTCCACATGACCGTCAACGTGGCTCGTCTCCGGCCTTGCCAACGTGAAGAAAGTCCTGGAGGACGTCCGCGACGGAAAGAAGAATTACCACTTTATCGAAGTCATGGCCTGCCCGGGCGGATGCGTTAACGGCGGCGGCCAGCCGATCCAGCTGGGGAGCGTCCGCAACTTTGTGATAGCGCAGGGGGGGGAGCACCGGGGTCGGCGCGGTCTGTCCAAGGCCGCACAGCGCGTTTTCCTTGATGTAATAGCACAGCTCTTCCAGCTTGTCGAGATCTTCCATCTCGCCGTTGCCCCTGGTGATTTTGTCGAGAATCTCAAGCAGCCGCTTGGTACCGATACGGCAAGGGGTACATTTCCCGCAGGATTCCTCTACGGTAAATTCCAGGAAGAAATTTGCGATATCGACCATGCAGGTGTCCTCGTCCATGACGATGAGTCCGCCGAAGCCCATCATCGAGCCGATGGAGAGCAGGTTGTCATAGTCGATTTCAATATCAAAGAAGGATTCCGGGATACAGCCGCCGGACGGGCCGCCGGTCTGTGCCGCCTTAAATTTCTTGCCGTTGGGGATTCCGCCGCCGATTTCCTCGACGATTTCACGCAGGGTGGTGCCCATCGGAACCTCGACGAGGCCGGTGTTATGGATTTTGCCGCCGAGCGCAAAGACATTGGTACCCTTGGATTTCTCGGTCCCGACCGAATTGAACCGCTCGGGTCCGTGTAGGATAATCTGCGGGACATTTGCGTAGGTTTCGACGTTGTTTAGGATGGTCGGCTTGCCGAACAGTCGCTTGACTGCCGGGAACGGCGGACGGGGTCTCGGCTCGCCGCGTTTGCCCTCGATGGAGGTCATCAAAGCGGTTTCCTCACCGCAGACAAATGCGCCTGAGCCCAACCGGATATCAATATCAAAATCTAAGCCGGAACCGAGAATATCCTTTCCGAGCATGCCGATTTCTCTGGCCTGATCCAGCGCTTTTTGCAGACGCTGAACGGCAATCGGGTACTCCGCACGGACATAAACATAGCCCTGGGTCGCGCCGATGGCATAGCCTGCAATCGCCATTGCCTCAATGACGACGTTCGGATCACCCTCCAGGATGGAACGGTCCATGAACGCGCCGGGGTCGCCCTCATCCGCGTTGCAGCAGACGTATTTCTGGTCTGCCTGATTGGCAGCAGCAAAGCTCCACTTTACACCGGTCGGGAAGCCTGCGCCGCCGCGCCCTCTTAAGCCGGATTCCTTGACAATCTGGATGACCTGCTCTGGGGTGTACTCGGTCAGCATTTTGCCAGTGCCTGGTAACCGTCCCGTGCGATGTATTCCTGAATGTTCTCCGGGTCAATGACGCCGCAGTTTCGCAGGGCGCTTCGGCGGACAGTCGATATGCCCAGTACAAAGTACCCCCTCTGCCCTTGTCCCTTTGCCGGGAGTGGAAACCAGAGAAAAATTACCGCCGGTCTGTTGGCGAAAAGGCGGCTTGTCCGAATGGGAAAGATGCTCTATTTTTTGGCTGAAATTGGCAGATATCGTTCCGAATAAGGAACCTAAAACTTGCTTGGGACCGTCTACCGCAATTGACAGGTGGAAGAAGGAAAAGTCTCGGTCAGCCGCTGGAATAATGGGAAGAGAGGAACACGGCTTTTTCTGCGCGGCGGAGAATTTCCCGGTAACTTTGCCGATCGGGTTTCCAATATTTGTCCTGCTCCCGGCAGGGCAGGACGAGAACAAGCCTGATTTGGGGAAACTCCCTTTTCAGGCGCAAAACAGTCTGTGCGGCAAGGGTGTCGAAGCCGAGCGCGCCGCCTGCGAGAAATTGGGGAAAGCCCTGGGAAATCAGAGTTCTCAGGGTTTGTTCAGCTCTGTGATGGTTTTGGTATTACACTAGGCGAATTTTTTGTACCAGGGAATTTGATGAGCTTGAACAGGAAATCAAATAAACCCATCGATGTGCATGGAATCATCGGTGGGTTTTTCTTTGCAGTCTTTTATCGTTTCAAGTTCCTTTGATGCAGGGCTTGCCCGCAGCGCGGTTCACCGTCGTGCAAGGGCGACTTAAAACTACCGGGTAGGGGCGGAACCCCAATCCTATCAATCTGCAAAGCCACAGCCTTGCCCTGTAAGAAAAATCGGGGATGGAACCGGTGGGTCCCATCCCCAATTGTTTATTTAAAGTACTGGTACAGCTGGCATTTGATCATGCCATTATACAGCTTGCGGCGTTTGTCCGCTTTTCGGCCGAATACCTGTTCAAACCGTTCATCCGGGGTGATGATGAAATAATGGAACCCATCCTGCTTTTCCATCACCACGCCCATCTCACGGTAGATTTCCTGCGCGGCTTTCAGCTCGAGCATCCGCTCGCCATAGGGAGGATTACACACGATAATCGCGCGGTCGGTGTTTAACGCATCCAGCGAAAATTCCCGAATATCCTGTTGCTTTATCCGAATACGGGAGGCAACTCCCGCTTTTTTCGCGTTCCCCCGGCTAAGGGCGACCGCCTGCTCGCTCACATCGAAGCCATAAGCACGGAAATCCGCGTCCCGCCGGATATTTGCAAGCGCCTCCTCGCGGGCCCGGCTCATTGCCACGGCTGGGAACACGCCCCATTTCTCACAGGCAAATCTCCGGTTGATGCCTGGCGCGATATGCATCGCATAGAGCGCCGCTTCAATCAAAAAGGTTCCGGAGCCGCACATCGGGTCACAGAACACGGTGTCCGAACGTACTCTTGCCAGACTGATGATGCCAGCGGCAAGCGTCTCCTTGATCGGGGCCTCGTTGGAGTTTTTCCGGTAGCCCCGTTTGTGCAGGCCCGCACCCGAGGTGTCGAGCAAAACCGTGACTTCATCCTTGTGGATGGAAAACTGAAGCTGCACCGTGGCCCCGGTCTCTTCAAACCAGGAGACGCGGTACCGGGATTTTAACCGCTCGACTGCGGCTTTTTTGATGATTTTCTGGCAGTCGGGTATGCTGTGGAGCTTGGAACCCAGCGACCAGCCCTTAACGGGGAACGCCTCATCCTTCCCGATAAATTCCTCCAGCGGAATCCGCTTCACGCCCTCGAACAGCTCATCAAAGGTTTCGGCGTGGAACCTTGCGAGCAGCACCTGTACACGTTCCCCGCTTCGCAGGTTCAAATTGGCGCGCGCCATGTCCTCCCATCCGCCCGAAAACAGCACTCTCCCGTTTTCCGCCTGCACATCTTCGCAGTCCAAAAAGCGCAGTTCTCTCGCCACAACGCTCTCAAGCCCAAATAATGCGGGGACGGCAAGTCTCATTTTTTCCATCTATTTCATCCTTTCGGCAGGCTGTTTATAAGGGCCGTATCCCAGGCGCCTGTCTATTAAAAATCGCCCTGCCCGCCGGCAGGCCCCGTGTTAACCCCCCCCGAGATTTATTCACCGCAGAGATTGACAATGACCTGCGCGAAGATTTTTGCGCTCACCACTAGCTCCTCGATGACTGCGAACTCATCCGGGCCGTGCATCCGGTTTTCTGTCTCCGGCATCGAGCAGCCGAATGCCACGCCCCCTTCAATCGAGTGCACATACGTACCCCCGCCGATGGCCATACAGTAGCCCTCCCTGCCAGTGTAATCCTCATAGCATTTCAGCAGCGTCTTTACAAACGGATCGTTTTCACTCACATGATGAGGCTTTATCATCGGTTTGTCGCTCAGGAAGATTCCCGCGTCTGCAAATTTTTTAATCAGGACGTCTCGCACGTTTTCGTCGTTTGCACACAGCGGAGAACGGCAGTCAAACGTTCCGGTGAATCTGGTCAGGGAATAGGTAAAGATATCAAAGCTGATAGTCAGTTCGTGGCTAATTTCATCCTCCATCGCAATGCCCGCCGCCTTGCCGAGCCAGTCGCCGTGCGGGAAAATCCTGCTGACCGCACACAGCTTGTCAAATCCCTCGCTCCCTGCAAAGGGCATGGAGCAGAGCAAATCGAGAATTCCGGTGACCGCGTTGTTGCCGCCCTCCGGCATCGCCGCGTGTGATCCCTCGCCGAGTGCATGGATGCAGACGCCGTCCCCTTGCTCCGAGACGGTGAATTTCACACCGGTGCGGGCCTGTGCCTCTTTGCAGTACTTGGCGGTATCCTCCGCGCTGATTCCCTCAATGACCGCCTCGGCGTCCCGGGGAACGACATTGGCGGTGTGCCCGCCCTGAATGCTCTTGATGCGCGGAAGAGCGGTTTCCTCCGGATATTCGGCGGTAAAATCGTTTCTCAGCCTGCCCTTTTCAATGTTGATAAGGGGGTAATCCGCATCCGGAGAAAAGACATGCTTCGGGGCGGATTCTTTGGCAAAGTAGTAACGGAGGTCGCTGCTGCCGCACTCCTCGTCCGTGCCAAGAATCAGGCGGACGTTTTTCTTAAGGGGAATCCCGAGGTCTTTGACCGCCTTCATCGCATAGTAGGCGGCCATGGCCGGGCCCTTGTCGTCTGCGGTGCCCCGGCCGAAGATTTTCCCGTCCCGTTCAGACATGGTAAACGGATCCTGCGACCAGCCTTCGCCCTGCGCCACAACATCGAGATGGGCAAGCATGCCAAGCTCAGCTTTTCTCCGGTCACTAAAGTAATCGATAGTTCCCACATAGTTTTCAAAGTTTTTTACCGTGAAGCCGTCCCGCTGTGCAAAACCCAGCGCGCAGGCGAGCGCCTTTTGCGTCCCCTCGCCAAAAGGAGCGGTTTTCGTAGCCGGAGCGGCAACCGAGTTGATGGAGACAAGCTTTTCGATGTCTGCAAGCATGTCTCCGGTATGGGTTTCAAAATACTCGTCGAGCTGTTGTTTCATCTGCATATCGTACAACTCCTTTGTAAATTTGATGTATATTTTAGTACCTTCTCTGCAGGTACCAATCCACTACAGCGCTTTCGACTTCAGCGGCGGGCATTCCTCGATTAGGCAGACCGCGTGCGCGCTAATGCCTTCCTCGCGCCCGGTGAAACCGAGGCATTCCTCCGTCGTAGCCTTGACGTTTACCTGAGACGGGAAAACTGCGCATACGCGCGCGATGTTCTCCTTCATCTGCGGGATATAGTCTTTGAGCTTCGGGCGCTGGGCGATAACCGTACAGTCGAGATTACCTAAAGTGAATCCTTCCTGCCGGATCAGCCGGACGACCTCGCAAAGCAGCGCCATGCTGTCCGCGCCTTTGTATTTTGGGTCGGTGTCCGGGAAATAAGCGCCAATATCCCCGAGTGCCGCGGCGCCGAGCAAGGCATCCATGACCGCGTGCAGCAGCACATCTGCATCCGAATGCCCAAGCAGGCCGGTCTCATGGGGGATCGTGACTCCCCCAATGATGAGCTTTCGCCCTGCGGCGAGCTTGTGTACGTCATATCCGTGTCCGATTCTCAATCTCCCTCCTCCATTCGAAATTCCCCATCCTGTGCGATGGCGTTTGCCACCGTGATGTCTTCGGGAGTGGTGATTTTGATGTTGCGGTAATCTCCTGGCGTGAGGTGCACCCGATGCCCCAGCTGTTCGACGAGCGTACAGTCATCGGTCACCTGCGCCGCACCGGCGGCCTTGCAGGCTTTTTGGTAGAGCGCTAGGGAAAAGACCTGCGGGGTCTGGCACAGCCAGAGGGTTTCCCTGTCCGGAGTGGAAATGATAAATCCATTCTTCGCCACCTTGATGGTGTCTTTCACCTGTACCGCCAATGTAGACGCACCGTATTCCCTTGCATCCGCGATGCACCGGGAAATCAGAGCGGGGAGGATAAACGGACGCGCACCGTCGTGGATGGCGACATAGGACAGTGAATCGGAGACCTCTCTTATCCCGCAGGCCACAGATTCCCGTCGGTCTGCTCCGCCGGGGACAACAGCCTTGAGCTTGACGATCCCATACTGTCCGGCAAGCCGTACAATTTCCCCGATATCCTCCGTCCTTGCCACCACAATAAGCTCCGCAATGTCCTTGCAGCGCTCAAAGGCGCATAGCGTCCTCACAATAACCGAGGAACCGCTGAGTTGCATCAGCTGTTTATTTTGTCCCATCCTGCTCGCCGAGCCTGCCGCCACGATGACCGCAGCGGTATCCGGTGCCTGTGACATCGGTATCCCCGCTTTCGTATCAACCATTTTCCATTTATTAGTATAATGCAAAACCACGCTTTTTACAACCTCCACGGGCATTGTTTTCCCTGGAAAACAGAATTCTTACAATAAATGTGCCGGTCAGTGCTACGTGCCTGTACATTCGTGCACTCCTGTTTTTCAGAGGCGCATTCTAAGATAAATGATTCACCGAAAAAATCCATAGCGTGTGTCGTATCGATGAAAACATCCTTCACCTCTAGGTTTTCCGGCATGGCAAAAAGCCATACAAAAAAACGGTCGGCGAAAATGAACTGTACCCCATTTGTTAGACAGTGTGGTATACTATCTAATGAATGGGGTGTTTGTTATG
>UQSL01000046.1 GCA_900543705.1 uncultured Oscillospiraceae bacterium | reverse complement strand
CCCCCCCCCCCCCCGGCGGCCCCCCCGCCATCAGCTACCGCCCCGACCCCAGGAGGAACCGTCTGCCCCGGGATCACCCCGGCGATCCCGCCGACATAGACGAGGACATCTCCATGAGCTCCTGGGCCTATGGCGACCCGGCCCCTCCCATTCTCCGTGCCTACGTGGGGGACCCGGCGAAGATACGCCTCATCCACGGCGGCGTAAAGGAGACCCATGTGTTCCACCTGCACAACCACCAGTGGCGGCTGGAGCCGGAGGACCCCAAGTCCACGATTATCGACTCCATCTCCATCAGCCCCCAGGAGTGCTACACCCTGGATATCCTCTACGGCGCTGGCAGTCTTAATGGGATGATCGGCGACGCCATCTTCCACTGCCACCTCTACCCCCACTTCCACGGGGGAATGTGGAGGTTGTGGGGGGTGTTCGACCGCCTGCAGGAGGGCGGAGACACCTACCCGGACGGGACGCCCATCGCAGCGCTGAAGCCCCTGAAGGACCGTCCCCTTCCGCCGCCTAAGGATGACCTGCACCCCGGCTATCCCAACTTCGTTGAGGGGACCTTCGGGGAAGAACCCCTCCAGCCGCCGCTTGGCGTCCTGACGCCGGACGGGGAGCCCACAAGAGAGCCCTCCATTCTGGAGGAGGCCAATTTTGTGGAGAACTTCGTGCCCGGAGCGTTGTATACGGATACCTGCCCCTGCGGGGCGGCGAAAAACGTGAAACGCTTTGACATCGCGGCGGTGCAGGCAAAGGTGGTCTACAACCAATACGGCTGGCACGACCCGCAGGGGCGCTTCTTTGTTCTAAAGGAGGACATCGAAAAAGAGGGCACCCTGGAGAACTACCTTGCCAAGGTGGAGTGCGGCGATATCCAGCCAGAGCCTCTGGTCATCCGGGTCAACGCCGGGGACTGCGTGGAGGTCCGGCTCACCAACCTGCTGCCGGAGCGCATCGAAGCCAGCCCCTTCCAGCTGGAGACCGTCACCGATATCGTGGGCTTCCACATCCATCTGTTAAAATTTGACACCATCGTCTCCGACGGCGCGGCCAACGGCTGGAACAACATCGCCGGAGCCCGGCAATATGAGACGCTCATCGAGCGCTTCTTCGCCAACGAGGAACTGCACACCGTCTTTTTCCACGATCACCTATTTGCCAATATGCACCAGCAGCATGGCCTATTCGGAGCTCTCATCGTGGAGCCCGCCGGGGCGGAGTTCCTGGACCCCAAGACCTTGGAACCCCTGAAAAGCGGCACCAAGGCGGTCATCCGCACCGCCGACGGCAGGATGTACCGGGAATTTGCCCTGGCCCTCCACGACTTCGCCCTGCTGTTCGATAAAGACGGCAAACCCCTGAACCCGCCAGAGCATCCCGGCTCTGACGACGATCCCGGCGTTATGGGTATCAACTACCGCTGCGAGCCCATGGTGGAACGGCTGAAGTGGAAAAACGACCCCGCCCACATCTTCAGTTCCTTTGTCTACGGAGATCCGGCCACGCCTATCCTGGAGACCTATCCCGGCGAGCCCATCCGCATCCGCCTGTTAGACGGTGCCCATGAGGAGCAGCATATCTTCAACCTCCCGGGCCTGCCCTGGCGGAAGGAGATCACGGACCCAGTCTCTTCTTTGGTTCAGGCCCAGACCATCGGCATCTCCGAAGCGTTCAATATCCAGATCGACGAGCCCTACGGAGCTGGAGATTATCTGTATTACTCCGGCGGCATCGACGATCTGTGGCTGGGGCTGTGGGGGATTATCAGGGCCTATGCTACTCCTCAAAAGGACCTGCCGCCGCTGTGCGGTATCCGGCCCATCGCCGCCCCCCGGACGCCGCCTCCAGGCGCGGTGGTGCGGAAATTCGAGATCGCTGCCATCCAGAAGGATCTTCGCTACAACCACTTCGGCGACCACGATCCGGAGGGTCTGCTTTTCGTCCCACTGGAGCAGGCCGAGGATGTGCTACGGGGCCGGCGGAAGCCCATTCCGCTGATTCTTCGGGTCAACGCCGGTGACTGGGTGGAGGTCACGCTCCACAACCTCTTTGACCCCTGCGTGCCCATCCAGTGGAACGACTACCCCTCCGTGCCGCTGGACTTCCCTCATGTGCCTGGTAACCGGGTGTCCCTGAACCCGCAGTTCTTGCAGTATGACCCCGTGGCCTCGCCCGGCGTCAACGTGGGCTGGAACCCGGTGGAGCAGACCGCCGGTCCGGGAGAGAGCGTCCGCTACCTGTGGCACGCGGATCGGGAATACGGCGCCTGTCTGCTGACCTCCTTCGGGGACCTGCGGAACCACCGGCATCATGGGCTGTTCGGAGCCATCATCGTGGAGCCGCCCCGGGCGAAGCATTACAGCGGAATCTGTCCCATGGAGGAGAACTACAAGGAGGAAGCCGTCATCGCCGCGCTGGGGGTGGAAACCTTCCGGGAGTTCGTCCTATTCGCGCACAACGGCATCCGCCTGCTGGACCAAGAGGGAAACCTCATCAAGACCACGGAGCAGGAGGACGAGGAAGGTGCCCACGGCGCCCCGGATCACGAGGACACCGGGGAAAAGGGCTACAACTACCGCTCCGAGCGGTTCTACAACCGCCTCAAGCGCGTCCCCGTGATTTACAAAATCTTTGACTCCAAGGTCCACGGCGACCCAGCTACGCCGGTGTTCCATTCCTACACCGGGGAGCGGGTGATCATCCGCCTGTTGATGCCTGCGGATAAGCCAAGGAATATCAGCTTTGTCCTCCACGACCACCGCTGGCAGGCCCAGCCGGAGGATCCCTTCACCCGGGTCATACCCATTCAGGGGGCCGTCAGCGTGGGCAATGTGTTCAACATCGAGCCGAAACAGACAAAATGCCGCGGTGACTATCTCTACCGTTCCGGCTCCCTGCGCTGGGACGTGGTATCCGGGATGTGGGGCATTTATCGAGTACTGAGCCGGGGCATCCGGTATCACTGCGAGACCGCCTGCCGAAACGTCAAGCAGTGGTGGGAGAAAAAATGGTACGAAAAATAAAACAAATGTGCCGTTTTCTATCCTGACTGCGTAAAAGAAAGCCCTTTCATCATCTTTTGAAAAGCCGTCTTCCCTTGCGGCGCTCAAACGACATGGGTGTGGAGCCTCCGCACCCATGTCGTTTCCTATTTATATTGGCGGTAAAATTATAGGACTTGTAAATCCAGTCATATCAATGGCAGTTTAAAAACGGAGTTGCCGTGGTTACATTCCTGCGGGAATGTCGGAGATGTCTGTGACCCATTTTTAATTCTCCACTTGACTTTTGCCTGTAAAACAGATACAATATGACCGAAAATATCTTTTTAGTCATATGGTGATGATTACATGGCAACTGCATTCAGTGAACAGGAAAAACAAATGATACGGCAAAAGCTCATGGAAGAGGCCAAAAAGTGTATTGCCACCATCGGCATGCGCAAGACCACTGTGGACCAGCTTGCTTATGGGGCGGATATCTCTAAGGGCGCTTTTTACAAATTTTACGAAAGCAAGGAGATGCTCTTTTTTGAAGTGCTCGAAAGCCTGCACACGGAAATTTATGACACTGCCTTTTGTGTGCTCGACTCTCGCAGGGATTTGCCGGAATGTGAGCGCACGGCCCTCGCCTTGCTGACTGCATGCAAGGTCATGGAGGAAAACTCCATGATGGATTTCTTTGAAAACGATTTGTCCTATCTTCTCCGGAAGATCCCTCGTGATGTTTTGGAGAAATACTACAGCAGCGACGACGCCCACATCCGCGATTTGTTCACAAGGGGCGGGCTTCATCTCAAGGTTCCTATCGAAACCGCGAGTGCCGCAGTACGAGCTGTCTTCTTGACCCTCCAGCACCAGTCGGAAATGGGAGAATCTTTCGATGCGGTCATTGAACTGCTGGTGCGCGGTGTTTGCAACCAGTTGGTATAAATAGGAAACAAACCGCCTGCTAAATAACAGGCGGTTTGTTTGTCCTGATAAACTCGAGGAATTATCCTGGATTGACCATCCAGGCAATCGCGAACAAAATCAAAAGATGCAACGGATAAAAGATATAAAAAAACCACCCGCTGTATTTTCCCCCACCGCGTTTTCCGTGGTAAAGGGAGAGAAGAGGAAGGCATAAAAACACTCCCGCCTGCATTCCGATTCTGCACAGTACTTCCGAAAGCGGCATCTCCTGTCCGACGTATGCGGAAAGATAGAGAAAAATACAGCTAAGCCACCACAATGCACCCACAAAAGAAAAAGTTTTTGCCTGCCTTGAAAAATTCCCTCTTCCTAGGTAAAAAGCCAAAGTGAACAAAATTGCAAAATAGGACCAATCCCCCAAGGTCGCAAGCAGGCACAATCCAAACAGCAGGAATAATTTCAGTCCCGTCGGTGTGACTTTGTCCCACACATAAAGCGCCGCCAGGCTCAGTAACAGAGTATAGATGACATTGAAATTGAGTGCCGTATCCAAAGTTGGAAGGTCCCCTGTAGAAAAGAGAATATACGGCAGGTAAGAGACTGTCGCAAACAGGGCAAGCCTTGTTGCATAGCGCCTGACATTTCGCGTATGGACATACCCTTCCTGGACAAAAAAACACATAATCGGAGCGGTGATCCTGCCAGCCAGGTGCATCAAAAAGCCCGGCACAGACTGTGTTTGTAAAAACAGCCATGCAATATGATCCAGGAGCATCGCCAGGATAGCGGCCAATTTAATGGCGTTGGCAGTCAATTCTCTTTTCATCTGGAACATCACGATACTCCCCTTTTTTCGGTTATTATCGTATCACAAACAAATGCTGCTTTGCAAACTTTATTGTCCCATTGACATGACGGGTATTTGCAAAAACGGCGCATCTGTAGTATGATGACATAGAATCAGGACAATATAGCCATATGGGAAAACGGGAGGTGATTGAGTGAAAATACAGGAATCTGGTGAGAATTATCTGGAAACTATCCTGATGCTTAAAAATAGGCTGGGACAGGTACGCTCGATCGATATTGTCCGGGAAATGGATTTTTCCAAACCCACTGTCAGTGTCGCCATGAAACGCTTTCGGGAAAACGGATACATTACAGTAGACGGCGAAGGTTTTATAACCTTGACGGACAAGGGAATGGAAATCGCGGAGAGAATTTACGAACGCCATCAGGTCATCGCAGAAATTTTGATGAAGCTCGGGGTACCGGAAAAAACCGCCTACGAGGATTCGTGCAGGATCGAACACGATTTAAGCGACGAAACCTTTGCCCGCATTAAAGAACATTATCATCGCTATGCCGGTGAAAAATAGAACAACCCCTATGTTTTAAGTGCATCTCTGCGCAAAGAGGAGATGCACTGTATCTTATCTTAAGCATTTAAAAAGAGGTTGACACATTCCTTATAAAATGGTATCGTATACTCGTCGGTTAGTAAACGCTAACCGATTTCACTATGCAAACTGCTTGGCGCCGCACTGCCAATGCTTACTTACTGAAATCTCCTTATATTTATCATACAAATCTTTCATTTTCTTGCCGGGATGCCCTCTGTGGAAGTTTCCACAGAGGGTTTCCTTTTGCGGGAAAAGGGCATCCGCCCCGTGCGGCGACGCCGGGCGGAAAAAGATGAGGAGGATGATGGTATGAAATCCTCTTTCCGTATTTTATCAGCTCAACCGCAAAAGCAACTTTATTCGGATTTACAGAAAGACTTTTATAAATCTTTCCAGATATCTTCTGCCGATTTTATTCCATATTTCTATTATTTTCCTTACTGTTCTAATTGAGTCATCCATTTTCGGCTACTTTCTTGTTCCGTTTCCTAGAAAGAGTTATAATGTATCCGTAAGTGACACTGGAAAGGAGTCTGCCATGTACATTGCCGATTTACATATTCATTCTAAATACTCCCGCGCCACCAGCCGGGACTGTGATATTCAGCATTTGGACCTTTTTGCCCGGCGCAAAGGGATCGACCTGTTAGGTACCGGGGATTTTACCCATCCTGCATGGCGGGAGGAGCTGTCTGAAAGACTCACCCCTGCAGAGGAGGGCCTGTACGTCTTAAAAGACGAATACATCCTGTCGGATGACACGAGCAGACGGACAAATCGTCCCAGGTTTGTCATAACGGGAGAAATCAGCTCGATTTATAAGAAAAATGGTAAGGTGCGCAAGGTACACAATGTCATCATTCTCCCCTCGCTGGAGGACGCCGAGACGCTTTCTCACAAGCTCGAAGCCATCGGGAACATCCACTCAGACGGGCGTCCTATCCTGGGGCTTAGCAGCCGCGATTTGCTGGAACTCACACTGGAGAGCTGCCCGAAAGCGATGTTTGTCCCGGCACATATCTGGACGCCGCATTTTTCCATGTTCGGTGCATTTTCCGGGTTCGACACGGTTTCAGAGTGTTTTGAAGATATGACCCCTTACATCCACGCAGTCGAAACCGGGCTTTCCTCCGACCCTCCGATGAACTGGCGTATCCCGATGCTCGACTCCTATACCCTCATCTCCAATTCGGACGCGCACTCCCCTGCCAAGCTTGGACGGGAGGCAAACATACTGAATACGGAACTGTCCTACCCTGCTCTCAAAGCGGCTATTGAGGGCGCAAATCCGGATGGATTTTACGGCACGATTGAATTTTTCCCGGAGGAAGGTAAATACCACTACGATGGGCACAGAAGCTGTGAGCTGTGCCTGCGCCCCTCCGAGACGATTCTCTACGGAGGGCGCTGCCCGAAATGCGGAAAAAAGCTTACTATCGGGGTTGAGCATCGGGTCGAGGAGCTTGCCGCCAGGCCGGAGGGGTTTATCCTCCCCGGTGCCAGGCCCTTTGAAAGCCTGGTTCCCCTCCCGGAGGTCATCGCCTCCTCCACCGGATACACCCCGGCGAGCAAGCGGGTTGCCGCACAGTATGAAGCGATGCTCCGTGAACTCGGCTCGGAATTCTCCATATTGAGAAACGTCCCGCTCGAGGAAATCGGCGCGGTAGCAGGTTCCTGCATTCAGGAGGGCATCCGCCGACTGCGCCGCGGGCAGGTGACCCGTATCCCTGGCTATGACGGGAAATATGGAGTGGTCCAGCTGCTCAGCCCGGATGAAATTGGGCATTTGAGCGGACAGACCAGCCTTTTGGGATTTTCCGCGCCAAAACCACCACAAAAGCAAAAACCGGTAGTTTCGGCTTCGATTCCAAAGGAGAGGAAAGAGCCGGAGAAAAAGACAATGAAGTTTTCTCCGGAGAAGATGCGCCTGTTCGATTCCCTCAACGACAAACAACGGGAAGCCGTCTGCGCAAGAGAAAAGACGGTTGCTGTCATTGCAGGACCAGGTACTGGTAAAACCAAAACGCTCATCTCCCGCATCGCCTACCTCATCGAAGAACGCGATGTAAAGCCCTCCCACATTACGGCGGTCACCTTTACCAACAAAGCCGCAGGCGAGATGAAAGAGCGCCTACAAACGGATCTTTCCTCCAAACGTTCCGCAAATGCGGTACATGTCGGGACTTTCCACTCCCTGTGCCTGCAATTTTTGGAGGAAGTGCGCGGCCCTGTCGTCTTGCTGGAAGAGTATGAAGCCGCTGTCCTGGCAAAGGGAATCATTGCGGAACAGGGACTCTCTATATCCCCCGCACACTTTTTGCAGGAGGTTTCCCGATACAAAGGCGGGTTGTCCGCAAGGGACGACCAATTTGGGGAAATCGAAGGGGCACTGGAGCGCTACTGTGCCTTGCAGTATGAAAAGAAGGTACTCGACTTTGACGACCTGCTGCTTGAAACGCTCCGTCTCTGGGAAGCGGGTGAGGTTCCTCAGGCGTGGAAAACCCGGTTTTCTCACTTGCTGGTCGATGAATTCCAGGATTCAAGCTCTATCCAGTACCGGCTCATCCGGGTATTTTGCCGGGGAGATTCCCAGCTTTTCGTCATCGGCGATCCCGACCAGTCCATCTACGGCTTTCGCGGGGCGTCGGCGGATATTTTCTCCCGCCTGCAAAAAGACGAGCCGGATTGCAGGGTCATCCGGCTGACGCAAAACTATCGTTCGACGCCCCGGATTCTAGGGTGCGCGCTTCCGGTCATTTCCTGCAACCCCGGAGAACCAAGAGAGCTTTCCGCAAACCGCCCGGACGGCCCGGCGGTACGGATTGTGACCGCACAGAGCTCCCTGTCCGAAGCGATTTTCACCGCAAAGGAAATAGCCAAGATGACCGGAGGTATTGACATGCTCTCCGCACAGGATTTGACTGTACAGGAAGCAGTGGGCAAGCCGAGGGAATTTTCTGAAATCGCCGTACTCTATCGTACTCACCGCCAGGCGGACTTACTGGAAAAATGCCTGCGTCAGGAGGGCCTCCCTTGTGTCGTTGCGGGACGTGATGATTTTCTGGGCGCTCCTACGGTACGCGGAGCACTTGCATTTTTCCGCTTCCTGCTTCAGCCGCGGGACTCTGTTTTTCTTACGCTTTGTCTGAAAGACGTCTGGGAGTGCCCTGCCGATCTCTGCGAGAGTGTAGAGCGCTTTTGGGGTGATTCCCTCTCGCTTCCCTTCTCAGAGCGGCTTGACGCCCTGCAAAGGGAATTTGAGTCTACCGGGCATCTGCTCGGCTTCTTTGACGCGGTACGAAGTACGCTGCCCAAGCTCAGCCAAAAGCCGCGCAAACTGCTCGATACATGGGCAAAGGAACACTCCCTTGCCAGAGACGACGCCTTTTCCCGCTTGCGTTCCACCGCTGTTTTTCACCGGACGATGGAAGGCTTTCTGCGCTCACTTGCCCTCGGGGAGGAAAGCGACATCGTCCGCGGGAGCACGAAATCCTATGCCGCAGGCGCCGTCACTCTGATGACTTTGCATGGGGCCAAAGGCTTGGAGTTCCCGGTAGTCTTTTTATGTGGTGTCAATGAGGGTACGCTCCCCTATAAATCCGAGCGACGCAAAGCGGATGAAGAGGAGGAACGCCGCCTGTTCTTTGTCGGCATGACGCGCGCCAAGGAGGAATTGCTCCTGCTTACCTACGGGCCTCCCTCTCCCTTCCTTGCGGATATTCCGAAGGAACTGAGCCGGGCCGAGTCCGCTGCCAGGCCAAAGGAGGACACCCCGCCGCTCCAGATGAGTTTGTTTTAATTCTGGGCGCATCCGGTTTCTCCCTCAGCGTAACGACGCACTTGACAAATCCCGCCGTTTCGCTATACTGGAATGGGAAAGGGTGTTACTCATGGGCTTATATGAAAGCGATATAATTACACGGAAACTCTGCTCCGGACAAATGGGAACGATGAGACATTGTACGGAGCTGAAACATTGGGCACACTGTGCCTGACCTCATCGGCAAATTGGGAAACTGACAGAGCATGGACGCATGCTTTTTTTGTCGTGCCCGTTTGCCGTTGAGTGGGATAGATGTTTGTTAGGCTGTGGAGCAATGTTCTCCACAGCCTTTTTATTTTTATCCTGGTAACGGCCGCTGAGGGTTGCTCAACACCGTTTCCAGGGTGCGGAGGGCTGTGGAAATCCACAGCCCTCCGCTTTTTTGCACCCTTACTCCGTATTTTCCTTAAGCCGGCAAGGAGAAAATGAACACAGTAAACCAGTATCATCAGAAACGAGGAATTTATCATGAGCTATTTACAGGTCACCGGGCTCACCCACGGGTACGGCGACAAACTTCTCTATAAAAACGCAGAACTCTCCCTGTATGCGGGAGAACACATGGGCGTCGTCGGGCCAAACGGCGCGGGCAAAAGCACACTGATCGGTATTCTTACAGGTGAAATCATCCCGGACGAAGGGCGCGTTCTCTGGCAGCCGGGTATCACTTACGGCTATCTCGACCAGTTCGCGGCCGTCGACGAAACCCTTACGATTGCTGATTATCTAAAATCCGCCTTTGCAGAACTCTACAAAGCAGAGCGGAAGATGTTCGACCTGTATGAGCGGTATGCCGATACAGGCGACGATATCTTGATAAGGCAGGCGTCCGAATGCCAGCAGGTACTCGACGCAGGAGACTTTTACCAAATTGATACCACAATCGAGCAGGTCGCTTCCGGACTGGGGCTCGCCTCCCTCGGGCTTGCAAGCAGGCTTGCTGAGCTGAGCGGCGGACAGCGCGCCAAAGTCATTCTAGCAAAGTTGCTGCTGAATGCCCCGGACGTCCTCCTGCTCGACGAACCGACCAATTTTTTGGACGCCGGACAGGTGGACTGGCTGGCAGGTTATCTTCAGACGTTCCCGCACGCATTTCTGGTCATCAGCCATGACTACCGCTTTTTAGAGCGTGTCTCCACCTGCATCTGCGATATTGAAAACGGGGCTGTCCGCAAATACCACGGCAGCTACTCGGAGTTTCTTATACAAAAGGAGCACCTGCGCGAGGAATACCTGCGGATGTACCAGGCCCAGCAGCAGAAAATCAAACGAGAGGAGGAATATATCCGCCGAAATATCGCCGAGGTGTTGAGTGTCAAGGAGCTCCAAATCGGCTACTATTTTCCCCTGCTGGCTCCCTTGAGCTTTCACCTGGATACCGGTCAGCACATGGTTTTGACCGGTTTCAACGGAATCGGAAAATCCACCCTGCTTAAGACTCTGATGGGCCTACTTCCTCCGCTCGGCGGGAAATACCGCTTTGCCGAACAGGCCAGAGTCGGGTACTATGAGCAGGAGCTGCGGTGGGAAACCCCGGATGACACCCCCTTCACTCTGCTCTCAAGCGCCTATCCCTCCCTTTCCTCCAGGGAAATCAGGCGGCAACTCTCCCGATATGGGCTGCAGAACGAGCATATCAATCAACCGCTCTCCACCCTCAGCGGCGGGGAACAGTCGCGCGTCAAGCTCTGCCGCTTGTGCCTGTCCCCCTGCAATCTGCTCATTTTAGATGAGCCGACCAACCATTTGGACGCCCCTTCTAAGGAAGCTCTGCTCGACGCCCTGCTCGCCTTTCCCGGCAGTCTCCTGCTCGTCTCCCATGAACCCGAGTTTTATCGGAAGCTCAATGCGCGCATCCTGCCGATCGGCGACGAAATGAAAGGCCTTACTCCCTGATATTCCGGGGAGTGAGACTTTATTTCCGCTGGGATGATGGAAAGCTGCTTATCAAAGTAATCCGCCGTCGAGCGGTCCATGTACAGCAGATCATACAGCATTTGCTTGCAAAAGCCCTTTACCCTTGTCTGTAGGACAAGCTCTTGGTTTTTCCCGCGCACGTCGAGGTGGCAAACTGGATACAGCCCGCCTCCCTCAGGTAGTCCGCACTCCCTGCTTCCCTGCATCACGGTGAGGGCCGAGCATTCCCTGCTTAAACAGCATCAGTCTTCGCGCCGTCGATTTGTAAGTATGCGCCCCTGTATGTTTCTCATCCTCTTCGGTTCGTTGATCCTTAAAACTGATTCTAAAATTTATTTACGAATAGCCAGCTTCTATTTGCTATTCAGATAAGAAATCTTCTACAACATTGTTAATATGTATCGGATCCAGTTCCAATTCATTCCAAAGCTTAACCAACGCTGCCAGACGCCTATAATCTGTTGTTATATCCTCAACGTTTCTGTCCGGGCATTCGATTCCATAGCCGAGATAACAGTTTCCTTCCAGGGTATATTTGCGTACAATGACACGGTACATAATATCTCTCCCTATTTATTTGTTAGAATTGTCAGGGTCGGTTTTGTAATTCGGGTTTGTTTGCAAAAGACTGCTGGGCTCAATATTCAGACTGGCTGAAATCTGGTCCAGTACATCAACAGTTGCATTGGCAGTTCCATGTTCAATACTGCGCAGGTAAGAAACACTAATTCCCGATTTGGAAGCCAAAGATTGTTGGGTCATATGCTGTTGTCTGCGCCGTTTCACAATGTTATTCCCAATCGTATCCTTGAGTTCCATAAAGCCGACCCCTGTAATTATCATAGAAAATTATCTCTTCTGAATCAACCGCAATATAGTGGCGCTGATATACTAACGCATTGATACAGTTATATCCTATTTTATTATGCTCAAAAAAGCAGGGAAATTCCCCATTTTTCGATTCGCTCTTAACCGATGGTTTTCGCCTTATCCCTTCCTGTTCTACGGTTGATATTACTATACCATGCGATTTAGGAGAAATAAAAACCAAATCGCATGCAAAAAATCGACTGGCCTTCCTGTTCCAGTCGATTTCAGTCGTCTTCTACAAACACGAAACGGGTATCCCTGCGTTGGGATACCCGTTTTCCCTACGGTTTTTCTGTTATGGAGATATTCTCCATCTTCAGATTCGTCTCGCTGACGATGATGTCCGCGATCTGCGCCGCCTGTGTCTCATCAAGCCCCTGGGTCTTGACGACTACATTTGCACTGTCCTCATCAATGTAGGCCAGGCAGTCCTCAAAGCCCTTGGCCTTGACGAGGTTCTCAATCGTCCCCTCGGTCTCAATGTTGTCGGAAAGCGCGCTCGCTTTGACCGTGGCCTCATTTTTCTGCTCGTCGGTCGAGTTTTCATCCTGCATGATTTTCTTGAGCGTCTCAACTGCCTCGTCGCGGGTGGTCTTTCTGGTCAGGCGAGCCTGGGTGAAGTAATCGCTGTCATCGGCTGGTTTGGTTTCATCCGTCTTGTTGTCGACATATTGTGCATCGCCGTAGTTTTTGCCCGCCTCCTGGGAGAGTGTGAAGTCATCCGATGCAAATTTCCAGTTGAGCGCAACCGCCGTGCCGAGTGCGAGTACTAATGCCGCAAGAATAATCTGTCTTTTTCCCACTATCATCTCAAATGCCTCCTTATTATTTTCCTGTCGCTGTGGAATCTATTTTTGTCACGCACACTCTCGAAGATGATATGTCGAGCGCCGTCGTGACCGCGTCGATTACCTCTGCTTTAACAGCCGTCCGGTCCCCCCCTTCACAAACAATGACAATTCCCTTAACCGCAGGTTCTTTGGTCGTCTTGACAAGCGCCTGCTTTTTTCCGTCCTCCCCTTCCACAAGCAGGTATTTCTGCTCGGTGGATTCCTTGAGCTGGGTCTTCCCATTTTGGTTCATGGCGTCCTGTGTGGAATCCACGCTCGTTTTGGTTTCCTGGGCGTACACCGTTTCCTCGGAGGATTCTAGCGTGACCAGAACCTTTAAATCCCCCACTCCGCTGATACTCCCGACAATCCCCTTGATTTTATCCTCAAGCTCCTGCGTATATTGCTGTGTGGCTTTTGTATCCTGCGAGTCCTGCTTTGCCTTGCTCCGACTGCCCGACGGCCAGAATTCGGACAGGGCGATCAGGACAATTCCTGCAATTAGGACAGCCGCCAGGATTTTCACCTTTTTGTCATTTTGAAAAAAGGATTTTGTTTTATCCTTAAGCTTTTTCGTTTCAAACATTTTTCCCATCCCTCTTATGGCGCCTCCTCCCCGTAGTGGAGGAGCAGCTGAGTCTTGTAGCCGAACACATTGTGAAACTTATCGGTTACTGTCTTTTCCTGTGACCGATAAGAGCTGTCCAGCCAAATCTCGATACAATCAATTTGTATGCTGTGATCCTCCAGCATATTAACCTGAACGTCAATTTTTTGTGGGGTGATTTCCAAATCCTTCAGGTTTACCGTGATAATCTGGACAATGTTGCGCTTAAACTCGTCCAAAGTCTGCTGCTGCATCGTGTCGTCCAGTGCGGAGGTATTCTCTTCTACCCCGCTGTGGTAGTCAAAGGAGATATCCTCCAGTCCTCCGCTTCCAAGCGTTGCGAAAGGCGTGAGGAAGCAACCCAGAAAAAAAACGCTGACCGCGATTTTCAGGATTTTCGAAACGTTTCCCTGCGGGGCGATCATCAGCAGGATTTCCCCCACAATCGCCGCTACCATTAGAGTAATAATCCAGCTTTTGATTCCATCCATCATAACGAGCTCCCTAATACCATCATAAATGTCGTCGTCACCGTCAAAAAAAGCCCAAAGCAGAGCAGGATCGCAAATAGCATACTGAGCGCCGAGGAGACGGAATTGAGCAGTTTTCCCGCTTTCTCCACTCCCAGCATCCCTGCGAACATCGCGCCGAGCTTGACCGCCCCAATCCAGAGCACCACCTGAATCAGGGAGGGCAGGAAGGTGAGCAGAGCAGTAATGATACCAAACGCGCCGACCGTGGACTTAATGACCTTCATGCACGCTTGCACGGAACCCAGCGCATCGGACAGCGCCCCTCCCACGACTGGAACCAGGTTGCTGACGACAAATTTTGTCGCCTTCATGGTCACCGTGTCCGCGCTCACCGAGACAAGCGACTGCAGGGAGAGCATCCCCACGAACAGGGTAATCAGGAAGCCGAGCGCCCAGCTCAGGATGCTTTTTAAAGAAGAGGACACCGGGGATATCTTCATATTCGAGGTGACGGAGCCCACCAGGCAGAGCGCCAGATACATGCACAGCAGCGGTACAAGCGTGCTCGCCGCAATTTTGGCAATGACCTCGCAGGCCCCGAACAAAAAGAGGTTATAAGTACCCGCCGTCACCGGCTGACCGGATGCGGTCATTACGGTTGTCATGACCGGGATAAAGCAGAGCATGAAATCGCAGATACTATGTATCGAGTCCACGCACTCTATGATGCACTTGGTCACCGGCGTCACCACAATGCCCGCGATACACAGCGTCGACACGACGGAGAAGACGCCCCGCATGGTGGACTGTGCAAACGCACCCTGCATATTTTCGAGCAGCGCGCACAACACCACAACCGCCAGCACACAGCTGATGGTGCGAAACGGGGATTTAAGCTGCTCCACGAAAAGCTTCCACAGCAGGCTGAGTAAATCTCCGGGTTTTAAGCTCAGGATGCTCTGCGGGTCAAGACTTGTGATACCGTATTCTTCAAGCAGCTCCTGCGTCTTGTCGGGAACATCACTCATCAGTTCCTGCGCCCCGCTCGACTCGAGGATTTCGCTGTATTGCTGGGTATAATCCTGTTCTGTCTCCCTTTGCATCCCTGCGGAAGTATCCTGTGCAAAGACAGGGGAAAAGCAGCACAGGCATAAAACCAGGACCACCGCACATAGTATCCGTTTCATTTCGCTTCCTCTTTTTCTTCGTCCGTTTCCTTTATACTGTCATTAGGGAGGTTGCTACCGAGATAATCTGCTCAAACAGCGGCATGGCCAGCAGCAGGATGACCACTTTGCCCGCAAGCTCCACCTTTGAGGCAATCGCGCCCTCCCCGGCGTCCCGGCAGGCATCCGCGGCAAGCTGGGTGATAAAGCACACCCCCAGCGCCTTGAGCAGAATGGAAAAGGTTTCTTTTCCCTGTCCCGACACCTCGATAAGCTGGGAGAGCGTTCCCATCATCGGGGTGAGTGCGTCAAGCGCCATCAGCAGGATGATGATTCCGGCAATTAGGCTGAGAAATACCGAATATTCCGGGCGATATCCTTTGAGCAGCACGCATAAAATCATGGCGATAAGCGCGATTCCGATGATTGCGGTCAAGTTCATCTGCTACAGTCCGAACACTGACTTGATGGTGGAAAACAGCGTGCTTATCTCTCCCACAATCATCATCAGCACCACAATCAATCCTGCCAGCGTAGTCATCATCGCCTGCTCCTCCCGTCCGGAACGGATGAGCACCTGGTTGAGCACCGCGACGATAATGCCGATGGCGGCAATTTTAAAAATCAAATCCACATCCATGTTCTTTCCTCCTGCCTTCGCGTTTCGCTCACAGAATCAGGATGACGACAAGCACCCCTGCGAGCATCCCGGAAGTCCGGTATAGGCTTCCATATTTTTTGGCGCGCTGCGCCGCCGATTGTCCGATTTCCTCAAACGCCGCATGATAATCCGCCATTAAGCTCAGCTGCCCGTCCACATCGGTCGTGCCAAGTATTTGGAACAGCTCCCCCAGCAAGCGGATATCCTCCTTTGCGGCCCCTGGAAACGACCAGCCGTCGAAGGCCGCTTTGCAGGCTTCTGGATAGGGCTTTCCCGCTTTGAGTGCTTGAAGGAGTCCCGGCAAAAAGGAAAACACCTGGTACTTATCCTGCGAGCAAAGCGATTCGATCAGCTCCTCCAGTGTACTGGAGAGGTAGCGGATATGATTGGACAGCTCATCGGTGAGCAAGACTGCCGTCTGCAGCACTCGAACCCTTCTTTGCAGCAGGGACGACTGAATCAGGCCGAACGCCGTGCACGAGACAATAATCAAGACGCTCCCCAGCAATTTGAGCATATATTTCCCCCGCCT